>NZ_JAKUFR010000020.1:0-66594 GCF_022663555.1 Bacillus cereus group sp. BfR-BA-01381 | reverse complement strand
TATTATGTTATGTAAGAATTTGAGAGAGGAAAGAATGAGTCAATGATAAAAAGGATTTTTAGAAAAATAAAAGCAAAAATTACTGGTGAAAAGACTGTGGAAGAATTAGTAAAACATGGGCTTGTTCTAGGTAAAAATGTTAGTATACAAAAAGACGTTTCTTTTGATTATGGGCATTGTTGGTTAATATCCATAGGAGATAATTGTACTTTAGCACCAAGGGTCCATATATTAGCTCATGATGCTAGTACAATTAGACATATTGGATATGCGAAAATTGGAAGAGTTACAATTGGAGAGAATACATTTATTGGTGCAGGCACTATAATTCTTCCTGGGGTAACTATAGGTGAAAATGTAATTATAGGTGCAGGGAGCGTGGTTTCAAAAGATATACCTGATAATACAGTTGCAGTTGGAAATCCAGCAACGATGGTTAGTTCTACATCTGCCTACCTAGAAAAACATAAAGGAAATATAAATGTTAGACCAACTTATACAAGAGATTGGACTACCAATGGTGGTATTACAGAAAAACAGAAAAAACAGATGATTAGTGACCTAGAGAGTGTTACAATCGGTTATACTGAATAATATATAAAAATGAAAGAAAAAGAGTGAAAAATGATAAGAAAAAGGCGACTTTCCATTCAAGTCTGAACGGAAAGTCGCCTTTTTTAGTTACACATATATCTTGCGGGATGAAAAACGTAAGTTTTGCAGTGCCCTCTTATCATTTTGGATAGCTTTTCTTATATTACTATAATCTTTCCTTAAATCTATCTTAAAAGACATAATGTCATATTTCTAATCATTGGAATTTTTGTTACAATATAAATGGATGTGTAAAACTTTGTAAAAAGAATGTAATAATATGTAATTCATTTTCAGAAAGTTTTATACAATTTTATATTAAACTATTAAGTTATAAAAAGGAGAGAGAATATGGTACCAAATACGGTTCGTACTCCAAACAAGAAGAAGAAATGGATTATTATCGGGGTTATTGCACTAATTGTTATTGTAGCAGCAGTTAATATTTTTGTAATGCAAGGGAAGAAGAAGGGCGCAGCAACAACGGCTGATGCTGTAAGTTTCGAGAAGGTAACGGAGCGTAAGCTGAATAATACGAAGTTAATTTCAGGTCAAGTGAAACCTGGGAATATTGAAAGTTTTTATGCGGATCCGACTAAAGGAAAAGTGAAAGATATTGAGGTAAAAGAAGGACAAGAGGTAGAGAAGGGTGCGAAGTTATTCTCTTATGATAATGAAGAGATTAATCTTCAAATGAAGCAAGCTGAGCTTGATCAGAAGATGGCAGATATGCGTTATGATCAAGGGAAGAAGAAAATTGATTCGCTGAAGAAAGAAATTAAGAAAGCGAAAGATAGCGGAGCTGGGAAAGAAGTAACAGATCCGATGGAAGAGCAAGTAAGTGAGTTAGAGATAGCACAAAAGACAACTGATCTTGAGAAAGAAAAAGGGAAGTTGCAGAAAGAAGAGTTAAGTAAAAAGCAGAAAGAGCTTACGATTTATAGTAATTTTGCTGGTGTTGTTCAAAAGTTAGATAAAGATGCGGCGCAAAGCTCATCTCAAGCGTTAGGTGGTCAAGGGAAAGCCTTTTTACAAGTGGCTTCTAAAGATCCATTCCAAATTCAAGGAACGTTAACTGAGCTTCAAAAGTCACAAATTCAAAAGGATCAAACATTTACTGTTACTGCGAAAGCAAATAATAAGAAGAAGTGGACAGGTAAGATTACAGAAGTAAGTGAATTCCCAACGAGTGCAGAGATGGCGCAAGCTGGCGGTATGGGTGAAGCGACTCAAAATATGTCTCAATATACATATAAAGCAAGTCTTGATAGTCAAGATGGTTTATCTCCAGGTTATCACGTTTCATTGCAAGTAAATTTAGAGAATAAGAAGATGGTTGCTGTTCCGACTAAGAGCATTGTAGAAAAAGACGGTGATGCATTTGTTTATGTTGAGGATAAAGGAAAGCTTCGCAAACAAAATGTGAAAAAAGGTTCTACTGATGGAGACTGGACAGAGGTTACTGAAGGCGTAACAGTGGGGCAAAAGGTGGTTAAAAATCCTTCCGACGATGTGTATGACGGAATGGAAGTGAAAGAGAAATGATTACGTTAAATAATATTGCTAAAACGTATTATCAAGGAAAATTGGCAGTGCCGATTTTGCATGGTATTAGTTTAACAATTCAAGGCGGGGAGTTCGTTTCGATTATGGGACCGTCTGGTTCTGGTAAGTCAACGCTGATGAATATTATCGGCTGTTTAGATCGTCCAACAGAAGGCGAATATATGTTGAATGATGTGAATATCTTAACAGCAGACGAGTCAAAGCTTGCTTTAATTCGTAATGAATATATCGGTTTTGTGTTTCAGCACTTTAATCTGCTTCCGCGTCTTTCAGCAGTCGAAAATGTTGAGCTTCCGCTCGTATATGGTGGCATAAAGAAAGCAGAACGTCGGAAGCGTGCTTTAGAGGCGCTTGGTAAAGTCGGATTAGCAGACCGCGTGCATCATTTACCGAACGAATTGTCAGGTGGACAGAAGCAGCGTGTCGCAATTGCAAGAGCGATCGCGAATAATCCAACGTTCATTATGGCCGATGAGCCGACTGGTGCGCTTGATACGAAGTCTGGTGAGCAAGTTATGGATATTTTCACAAAGCTTAATGCAGAAGGTACGACAATTGTTATGGTTACGCATGAAGAGGAAGTAGCAGCGTATTCTTCCCGCCGCATTGTACTGCGAGACGGGAAAATTACAGAAGATAGAAGGTGTGCGGTATGAGTTTACTAGATAGTATAAAAATTGCCCTCTCTTCTATTTTAGCTCATAAACTGCGTTCAGCTCTTACGATGCTAGGTATTATTATCGGCGTTGGTTCGATTATTACTGTCGTTGCAATTGGGCAAGGCGGAGAAGCGATGCTGAAGTCGAAATTCGCAGGTTCTGGCGGTAATAATCTTATGCCAATTCAATTTAAAGCAGATATTAATGATGAATTTAATATGGGCGGGCATGAAATACCGAAGTTAACGGAAGAAGATATTATGGAAGTAAAACAAGTGAAGGATGTATCCCACGTTATTACAACAAATCAGGGAATGGAGATACTTGATGTAAATGATAAAAAGGCAAATCTGAATGTTATTGGTCTGGATAATGAATATTTTGCCGTTAATAAAGTAAAGGTCGTAAAGGGACGTACTTTAAGTGAATCAGATATTACTCATGCAAATAACGTTATGATGATTAGTACAAAAACAGAAGAAACGTTATTTAAGGACGTAAACCCAGTAGGGCAAATTATTGAGATGAAAGGACAACCGATGCAAATTGTCGGTGTGTATACATCTGATAATGAGTTTATGGGATTTGAAATGGAAGAAGCGTTAATCCCTCTTACATTATGGCCTGTTTTATTCGGAACAGATGATATTCAAAATATCGCAATTCAAGCTAAAAATGTAGACGATTTAGAAGCAGCTGGAAAACAAGCTGTGGATGTATTAAATAGTCGTAAGCCAAGTGAAATTCCAGGTAAATATGAACTGGTGAATTTAAAAGAATTCCAAGAAAATGTTTCTAAAGTAACTGGTATTATGACGATGATCATCGGCGGTATTGCAGGTATTTCATTAGTCGTTGGCGGTATCGGTGTTATGAACATTATGCTAGTATCTGTAACGGAGCGTACGCGCGAAATTGGAATACGTAAAGCACTTGGGGCAACGCGTAGTAAAATTTTATTACAGTTTTTAATTGAAGCAGTTATGTTAACACTTCTAGGCGGCTTAATCGGAATTGGTCTTGGATATGGCGGAGCATATATCGTTTCCACATTCGCAAAATGGCCACCTCTTGTTTCATGGGAAGTTGTCGTTGGCGGCGTATTATTCTCGATGACACTCGGCATTATTTTCGGATTAATTCCAGCGAATAAAGCTGCGAAATTAGATCCAATTGAAGCACTTCGTTATGAGTAATTACTAGTGTAGTAGAACTACACATTACCGTTCTAGTGGGCGGTTCGTAGCCTCTATGTGAGGAAGTGAACCGCCCGTTAGAACGGGTTATATACATAGAAGGGGGCGTTATAATGGAAGCAAATATTAATACGCAAGATGCAGGTGGAAAGAAGCCGTCATTATTTGGGATGATTACTTCTCCAGGTGAGCAGTTTGAGAGAATGAAGACGAAAAGTCCAGTTTGGGGAGGTTTTTTCTTATTTCTTGTAATGGGGACTATCTTTGCAACAGTAGCAGCTTACTTAGGGTTAATTAATAACCCGGATATGGCAAAGCTACTTAAAGAAGATACGACAGGGATAATGAAAGGAACTACACTTGGTATTGGAGCTTTTGGGGGGCTAATTGGAACAGCTATTGGTCTTTTCGTAGTAGCAGGATTTTATAAAGTGATTATGATGTTTATGAGCAATGATACTCCATATATGAAGATATTATCTATTTATATTTATGCTAATGTTGTTTTTTATCTTGGTAGTCTTATTAATGTAGTTTTAGGTTATATACTTGGTGGAAACGGCATTGATAAATATACAAGTTTAGGACCTTTATTTGAGCAAGGAACAATTGCATATGGCATTGGTTCTGCATTTGAAGTTTTCAACATTTGGAGCTTAATTTTAACTGGCCTAGGCTTGCATATCGTTGCTGGTTTAAGTAAAAAGCAGGCAACAATTTTAATTTGTATATTCTTTATCTTTACAGTTGGGTTTAGTATGTTAGGCGGTATGTTTTCTGGTTTTGGCGCATAACATATTATTTTGAAAAGGTGGCTCTTCCAAGAGTCACCTTTTTTATTTTTACCCACACTTCAAATACCGCCGTTGAAATTTCAAATACAACCTAGTGTAATTTCAAATTTCGGCGGTTGTATTTAAAATTACTCACAGTGAATTCCCCTCTTTATTTTTATATTGTGGAGGTACCGGCGGAATAACAAAGAGGTATACCTTTTAGAAGTGGGTACTGTGTGAAGCCAGCGACTTTTAAAGAGGCAGTTTTGTTGTATGAAGGATTGATTGTAAATCAAATAAAGAAGTTAGGGATCTATCAAGATTATGAAGAGTATTATCAATGTGGGTTAATTGGTCTTTGGCATGCGTATGAAAAGTTTGATCCGGAGAAAGGAAGTTTCCCAGCATATGCAGTTGTAACGGTGCGTGGTTATATATTAGAAAGATTGAAAAAAGAGTTTGCAGTGCAAGAAAAGTGTGTATGTGTAGGAGAGTATGAGGATATCTTTCATTTTGAAGATATTGAAATGAGAGCGAAGGATTTTATGAGTGTATTAGATAAGGAGGAGAAGTATATTATTTTTGAACGTTTTTTTGTAGGAAAGACGATGGGGGAAATCGCTTTAGAGACAGAGATGACCTATTATCAAGTAAGGTGGGTGTACCGGCGAGCACTTGAGAAAATGCGAAATAGCTTAAGAGGATAAACATTATCATAAGAATGGAAGGCAAGTGATATTGCTTTCCATTCTACTTATTCTGTTAAGGTAGTAAATGTAGTAAGAGGCTTTTAAATTGTAGTGAATCTTGCATGTTCATACGTGATAATACATATCCGGCTTTTAATAATTGTTGTTTTAACTTATGGGGACTGATATGTATCGTTGTAGTTGTACCATTTGAAAAATGAATGGTAGCTTTTTTACTTTTTTTGAAAAACTCTATATCATCTATATGGTTATAAAACAGCCATATACAGTTTGGAGAAGAAGGAGACTCTGTTGGGAAAGCACAAATATATTCTCGATGATTAATTGGAATCGGGACATTTTGTTTGAAATGAAAGTTTGTTTGAACTGCTTTCCGTCTACCTTGATAAGTAGAGTGAACATTGGTTAGACAAGATTGCTTGATGAGTTGGAGAGCAGTTTGACAGGAGTAAAGATGGTTCCCGCTACTTTCGATAATCTTTGTCTGATAGTAAGGGTGCTTGTATGGTTCTAACATCATTGTAGAATTAGAAATAATAATATCATTTTCGTCATTCATAAATTTAATTCCCCCTTTATAAATGATAATAATTCTCAATATAATTATATACGAATTAAGTAAATTAATTGTTAATCTTTTATTTCATATTGTAAATTTTAGCTATTCGTTTACAATCAATAGATGATAGTCTTTCTAATTTGCATCGCTTGTACATATATATGAAAATAGAAAAGAGTAGGCGGTGAGATAGTATGAAGAAAAGGTATATTATTATGGCTCTAGTTGTTGTTCTTCTAGTATATTTAGCAAATAGTAATCCGAGTAAAGGTGAATATACGGATTGGGCAGCGAAGCAGTTTATGAAACGTAATGATGTAAGTAAGAAGCTAGACGAAGTTCAAAAGGAAAATGAAGAGGGGCTCCTTGGTGATTTAGCATCGGCTGGTAAGAAGTTGGCGAAAAAATATGTTGAGCCGCAAGTTGGATTGTTAATCGATCATTATACGAAGCGAGATGATTATATATTCTTCTCAACATATAAGACGGAATTTGATATCGGCGGAGAACACTATAAATATGTATGCGTCGGTTTTTCAAAAATCTTTATTCCAATTGAAATGCCGAAGAAAAAAGACGAATCTGCAAAATGATGCAGATTCGTCTTTTTGTCTATAAGGTAATAGGAACTTCAGATACATTTCTTTCTACGAGACGAGCTCCTTTTTTTCGGGTATTTTCATTAATTGATGAAAATACAGATGAGGTAAGGATCGTATCCATTACTTGATTTACGACTTGTGCATCAATAGGTGTGATTGGCTTCTCGATAGAAAAGACAACTGTTTTTCCATCTTCTTTCGCGAAAATTAATTCTAGTACTTGCATACGTTGTTTCCTCCTTTTTATTTATCTTGTAATCAGTAGGGGCATCCCCACTGATTACATTTCCACCTTAAAGGTTAGAAAGATCTGATGTGCTAACAAGTTGTACAGCGTGAAGTGGTGATGCTTGTAAAGAAGCAAGAGCACGTGCTACGTTTTGTACTTGCTCTAAGTTTGCGTTTGTTTTTACGCGCTTAAATTGTTTGTTCTTAAAAACTGTTTTTCCATTCTTATCTAATCCATTGTTTAAGACGAGACGTAAAGTTAAATCCATTACGATTGTTTCGACTGCCATGTTTATCACCCCCTTTCACTATATAAATAGGATGCAAATGTCATGTTTTGGCGTGAAATTTATTCTTTTTTTTGGTACTCTTAAAAGAATAAGAGAGGGGTTTCGGAAGAATGAATCGTAAATGGTTATTTTGGATTCCTGTTTTACTATGGATGGGGCTGATTTTCTATTCCTCGGCACAACCATATAAAAAGCAGGATATGCGTTCGGATATTGAACAATATGTAAATGTGGAGTTTGTGAAAGAGCATTTTTCATGGGTATCTATCGATTACGGCGGTGGTACACCTGTTAGTATTGCAAATAAAGGTGTAGGCGGATTTATTGAGTTTTTCCTTCGTAAAGGTGCTCATTTTATGGTGTTCTTTATGCTCGGTTCATTGACGTATTACGCTTTTCATCGATCAGGTTATTCGAGAAAAAGGTGTTTTATATACGCTCTCCTTTTCGTTGCGGGATATGCAACATTTGATGAAATTCATCAATGGTTTACGGGCGATCGTACACCGATGTGGCAAGATTCATTACTGGATACGTGCGGCGGATTAACAGGTATTATAATAAGTAATTGGTTTTGGAATAGAAAAAGGAGCTAATCTCGAAAAGATTAGCTCCTTTTGTTTATCCCGCTTTAATGGGCAGTAAGACCCCCACCTCAAAATTCAGCGAGAACAAAGAAGTTAGGTGGGGGATCAACTGCCCATAAAAGTCCGATTGGTTCAACTAATAATCAGTGGGGGATGAAGAAAACCCCCACTGATTAAAGTTTCACTTTATACACCAAGTAATTCTTTTAGTTCATCTGTAGATAGTTCTGTCATCCAACTATCGCTTGTAATGACGGCGTTGTTTAATGATTGTTTTCTTTCTAACATTTCATCGATTTTTTCTTCAAGTGTCCCCGTTGTAATCAGTTTATGAACGTGAACGAAACGCTTTTGACCAATGCGATATGCACGGTCTGTTGCTTGGTTTTCTACCGCTGGATTCCACCAGCGATCGTAGTGAATGACATGGTTGGCAGCTGTTAAGTTTAACCCTGTACCACCTGCTTTTAACGATAAGATGAAGATGTCATACGTTCCGTTTTGGAACTGTTCGATCATTTTGTCACGTTCTTTCTTTGGTACACTACCGTTTAAGAAGAGGACACGCTGACCGAAGTGTTCTTCTAACACATCTTTTAGCATGTTCCCCATACCGATGTATTGCGTGAAGATTAAACAACTTTCATTTTGATCTTTTATATTTTCAATGAGTTCCATGAGCGTGCTCGTTTTCATGGAACGCTCGATGATGTCTTTCGGTTCCGTTTCTTTTAAATAAAGAGCGGGATGATTACAAATTTGTTTAAGTTTGTTCAGCATGAGTAATATAAATCCGCGTCGTTCAATTCCGCTTAATCCTTCTACATTTTGCAATGTATCTTGAACAAGTTGTTCATATAAGGAAGCTTGTTCACCAGTTAGTGGACAGTAAGCTTTCTGTTCTTGTTTATCTGGTAAGTTTAATGCGACTGTTTGATCTTTCTTCGTACGACGCAGTAAAAACGGCGAGATAAATCGTTGAACTTGTTGGATTTTTCCTTCGTCACGGTCCTTTTCAATTGGTGAGACGAAGCGGCGCTGGAATTGTCCTAAGCTGCCAAGATATCCATGATTAATGAAGTCGAAAATAGACCAAAGCTCGGCAAGGCGGTTTTCCATCGGTGTCCCAGTTAATGCGATTTTGTGATTTGCTTGTAAGTTTCGCACTGCTTTAGACTGTTTCGTATGTGGGTTTTTAATATTTTGTGCTTCATCCAAAATAACAGCATCCCAGCATAACGTACTAAGTTCTTCCTCATCAAGCTGAGCTAATGCATAAGATGTTAATACAACATCTGCTGATTGAAGGAAATCTTTAAAGGATTCCCCTTTAGCTCGGTTACTTCCATAATGTAACTGAACACGTAAATTCGGTGCGAAACGCTCAAATTCTTTTTGCCAATTTCCAAGAACAGATGTCGGAGCCACGATTAAAGCAGGACCTGTTTGGAGATTGTTTTCTTTTATATATAGTAAGTAAGTAATCGTTTGAATACTCTTTCCAAGTCCCATGTCGTCAGCTAACAATGCGCCGAATCCAAGTTTTCTTAAATATAATAACCACTCAATGCCATGTTGTTGATACGGACGGAGTGTGGCGTTTAGTGATGAAGGGACATCTACTTTTGGAATATCTCCAATGTGCAATAGTTTTTGGAATAAGTCTTCATAATATCCATCTAGTTCAATTTCAATATCGGTAAACGGACTATCTTCTTCTACAATTTCTGTTTCAGCAGTGTTTGATAAATGTTGCTGAAGGACATCTTTCATTTCAAGTCCATACTTATCAGCACGATTCATAAGCTTTCGTACTTCTTCAATAAAGGCTGGATCTAGTCGCATCCATTGACCATTTATATTGAATAACCGCTTGTTTTGTTCAACGAGTTCAAAAAATTCGCTTTCTGATAAATCAATGCCGTTCGTTGAAATGCGCCAGTCAAAATTAACGAGTGTATTCATGCCGAAGAAAGATTGCGTTTGCGTAGCATTTTGCTTCAGCTGCACACGTAATTTTGGTTTTGTCGCTTTTAAATTTTGCCACCACGATGGTAATAAGATTGTAATACGTGCGGCGAGTAATTCGTTACTTGCTTCTGTTAAGAAGTTCCACGCTTCTGTTTCAAAGAGTTCACTTCGGAATGTATCACCATCTTTTAGCCATGGTACGAGCTTACTGAAGCTTTCTTGTGTTTCCAGAATACGTTCTTCATAATCGTGCCATCGTTTTGGTAAAGAATCGATACTCTCATATACATATATGCGATGTGCCCCGCGCTTTGGTGTAACAATTGTTTCAAGCTTCCACATTTCAAATTCTTCTTGCGGCTCTTGTAGTCGTAGTCCGATTGTAAAGGGAAGGTCATCTTCAATGTAACCAATTTTTCGAAGCCAATCTTCTTCATGTAGTGCTGCGTCTAATTGTCTTTTCGTAAAGTCGTAATGTTCATAAAGTCTCTTTGCATCTTCCCATCCGTCATTTGAACGGTTATCTTGTAATATGCTTTCATTTACTGCAGCCGAGAAAAGAGATGCCAATGTTTCATCTTCGATTGGAGTATTTTGAACTTTCCAAGATGGTTGTTTGGGCCAACGCTCCATATCAGGTACGAAGCTACCGCTTGTGAAGGCATCCCACAATTCGTTCGCATCTTCCGTAAGTGCTGTAATAGGGCCGTTCATTTGAATACGAGCAAAGGAGTTCATCGGTTTATTCGCGATGTATTCAAATGCTTGTGCGTTTGTTAGCATCACACCTTGTCTTCCTTCAAAGGTTGCTTCTTTTAGAAACGTGCCGTAGAAGGAAGTGGAGTGCCATGTAAATGCATTTCGTTTCCAACTTGTTACGGATAATGGAGTACCGCTATCATCTTCTCCCCAAAGGAACCAACCGTGACTAACGTGCTGGAGCCTAATTGTTACTTCAGTTTGATTGATCATCGATTAATTTTCCTTTCCGTAATTCCTCTTGTAGTGCACGCAGACGTGAATGTAAGTTTGCGGTGTGAATAATGAAAGCATCCCATTCATCGGTACGCTTTAATCGTTTATATAATGTACGTAATTTCTTTAAGTAACGAACTGCACGTCTATATGATTTGCGATTTCGCTCTTCAATAGCTTCGGTAGCAGCAAGGTGATAAAGAGGAAGTGCTGCTTCTGGTGCTTCCTTTTCAATATCTTTCAGCGGCTCTTTCAAAATTTCAATCGCTTCAAATCCATGTAAGAGCTGAAGTTCTGCCCATGTTCGATACTGTTTTTTCGCCAGTACGTATTGCTCATAGTTTGCGAAACTATATGGTAATAGCTCTTGCAAAATCATTTCGAATCCAGCTTGTTCATTTGTATGGGTTGCATACGTTTCATACATGATGACGAATAAGCGAACGATATCTTTTATGAAAATTGTATTTTCGTGCTCATGTATCGTTTTCTTCACTTGTTTATACGTAAAGGAAAGCCAGTTTTTCGCACGATCCCATTTCATTGCATTTAATAACTCTTCTAACCAATAGAAGTAGAGACTTACAACAGAAGCAGGCTGTTTTTTTAGTAAGTCCATCGCTAATCGATCTTCGTCATTTAAAAAGAGTAGATGAGAAGATGCTAATGCTTTAGAAAGTGGATTCATTTTCGTACCAATTCGTTTTTCTTCTTCTTGTAGTTGCTCGTTATTGTGTAACAGTTCACTCCATATGTGACGATAAATAAAGAACCTCTCTTGCGTATAGGCATCGGTGGAGAAGAATACTTCGTGAACGAGACGAGCTGTTTCTTGCAGAATTGATTTAGACTCTGAAGGAATCGATTCTGATTGTAAGTCCCGAACGATAGATTCCACTTTATCTACAAATAGGCGAACGACATTAACAGGCTGGTGATAAGAATACGTTTTATTTGCTTCAAAGTCCTGAATTTCTTCTAATAATTTTTGAAAGCAATAAAGCGCTGCATGTAACCTGAACAATTCATGTATCACAACGATACGCGGAGCCTTCCGCTCAAGTTTCGTATAGAAGTCCGTAAAAATACTCATAAGAAAATACATTTGTTTATAAGTAAGCCGAGCTTGTTCTTTTTTAAATGATTCATATTCGTTATCAAAATATGATTGCCAACTTTTATAATCCGTGTCTTCAAAAGCTGATGATTGCAATACTTGTCTTGCAGTTCGAATAGGAGGAAGAGAAGGTTTCGTATTATTTTTAAATAAATTTAATACATCTCCTACTTGCCCGAAACTAGACGCTGCAGATAGTAACACAGCGAGCATATGCTCACATTGCGTTGGTGCGAAGCAATCGCAATAGCTTTCAGCTACGTTACGAATCGGGATATGGACGCTATATACGCTGCCTTCAGCATCTACAGTTCCTGATAGCGTATAGCCATCAAAGTCAACGTTGTAGACAACACCACTACGATATAGGTGCCGAGCTGTAGCGACATGTTCCTGATCAGCTGTTTGCTGTGGATCTAGTCCTTGAACGAACTCATTCGCAATCATCATAATTTCATCTTTCGTAATTGAGTGTTGCAGCATAATATTCCTCCGTACACATATTTCTTTCCTTTACCATTATAAACAAAAAATGCTCAAAACAGAAAAAATGAAATTTAGATTACATTACTTGAAAATCATGGTAATATATAAAATGTTAATTTCGTATATTACTATATATTTATGGAGGGATTAGGTTTTGTCAGATTTACAATCGAAGTTTGGTAGCGGTATGAACAAATTGCAAGAGGGAATCGAGCAAGGGAAGATGAAATTACAAGTAGCTCAAGAGGTTGCGCAATTAAAGAAAATTACGCAAGAGAAACTACAGGCGAAAACGGAAATTTTGCTGGAACTTGGTCAAATGGCCTATATGCAACTCCGCAATGATGAAGTTCGAGTAGATGTGTTAAAAAATATTATAGAACCAGTACAAGAGCTGGATATAGCTATTTATAACACGCGTAAGCAAATAGCTAATTTACAGAATCAAGGACAGAAAGGGCAGTGTAGCTGTGGCGGTCCCTTATCAGTAAATGATAAGTTTTGTGGACAGTGTGGGAAAGAGAATGAGTTACTCCTTCAATCAAAAAATGATGAAAGTGAATCATGTACTTCATGTGGTGAACAAATTGCAACAGAAGCTACATTCTGTCCAGTTTGTGGTATGAAGCAAAGTAAGGAGTGAGGAACATGTATTGTAAAACTTGTGGTTTAGAACAATCGGATGTAGCGAATTATTGTACACATGATGGATCAAGTACAGGCAGTGTAGAAAGTGAAGTTACGTTAGCACCGAAAGACTCAAAGTATTGCCGAACTTGTGGAGTGGAAAGTAAAGGGACTGCCACATATTGTGAGAAATGCGGGGATTCCTTATTAGGTATTATAAAAAAAGAAATGAAAACAAGATTACCAGACGAAGGTTTACAATTGCATGTAAGTCCATCTGGAAGCACTTTGAAAAAAGGTTTACTTGGTGGTGGGCTTGCAATTGCATGTATGTTTGTAGCCGGTTGGATTGGTAGCCTAATTGTCGATGCGGCGATTAATGACCTAGTGAGAACGATGCTTACAAAGATGAACGGTATGCTGAATATGGATACTGTTAATCAATCTTTCGTTGGCATAGCACCATTAATTTTAATGTATCATTTAATAGGCCTTGAAGTTAGTGGGAGCGGGGAATATGCGATTTCATTTATCCTTCATTTCCCATTGTTCATCTTGTTAGCAATTCCGGCACTTATATTAGGTGGAATTGGATTCTTTGTAGAGAAAAGCAACCCTTCTGCTATTTGGCGTGAGAAGTTACTAACATCGAGTGTTATCGGTATCGTATATGGAATTTTCTTGTGTATTGTCAGCTTTATCGCAAGTTCTTCTACGACAATTTCTCAATTCTATAAAACGATGACAATCAGTATTGGTTATTCACATGTTAGTAGTTTATTGTATGGCATTATATTTGGTTTATTATTTACCTTTATTGGTATGTGTATTCAAGCCGGGCCACACCGTCTATTATCTTCTATAAGTCGAAGTATTCCATATGCAACATCTATTTATTATAGTGTGGTAACTGTATTAAAAGGATTGCTTATTACATTTGGTATTATACTTATTACAATTTTATTTAGCAGTTCAAAGTCAGTGGGACCAATTGATTTTCCAGAGAAAACATATAAAACATTCATTTCATTAGAAGCAACACCATACATGTGGAATATGGCTCACTTTGCTCCAACAGCAATTGAGTGGGGAGATATGGATAGAGAAATGAGAAGATACGCAATGGAAAAAGGGCCATTGCATTTATCTTATACATCAGGAATATCAATAAATGGTACGTCATTAAAAGATCTGGAAGTAGCTAATGGGGCTAATTTTAAACGAGTAAAAGAAATTGAGGATTTCAATTCCTATATGCATTGGTGGGGATTATTAATTGTATTACCATGCATTTTACTATTTAGAGCTGGGATGAAATTGGCTCAATATCCGATGAAAAATATGTACGTAACTATCGCTGTGTTTAGTGTGGTGTATACTGTGATGATGCTTTGTGTAAATGGATTGGCCAAAATTCATGTTGAGGCCTCAGGGAGTAAAGAAGTGATGAAAGAATTTGCTGGGATTTCCGGTCCGTTGTTTTCTATTCAAAGTAGCACACTGTATTTAATAGTAGGTAGTTTTCTTCTTTCTTACGCATTAGCATTCGCCGGTATGAAGTTAGGGAAAAAATAAGGGGGAGAGCCATTTGAAGTTTTGTGGGAAATGTAATAAACAAGTTGCAGATCATTTGAACTTTTGTTCCGAGTGTGGAAGTAAGGTAGATGTAATTGCTGATCAGGCAGCTTCTTCTCGTTCAGAAGTACAACGAGAAATAAAGCCAGTGAAAAGTAAGAAAAATATAATGTTACTTATAGGCTTTGTTGTTATCTTTGCTATATTGTTTGGTGCGTATAAATTTGGAGCAAGCAAGTTTTCAAAAGAAAAGCAGGTCAATGCTATGATTGAAGCATTCCAAAAGAAAGATGCGAATGCAATTGATGAGTTTGTAAAAGTAGATGATCCGAGTTTGAAAGTGAAAGTTGACGATATTAAAGGATATATCCGTTATTTAAAAGAAAATCCTTCTTATAATAAAGAACTGCTATCTTATTTACAAAGAGAGACAGTGGATCAAGAACTAGCAAGCGATAAAGCATCATTTAAAGATGGTCAAATTATAGAAGACGGGAAAGAATGGTTCTTATATCCAAAATATAAATTTAACATGAAATCTTATTACATGAATGTAAGCACAACTGCGAAAAGTGCTGAAATATATGTGAATGATAAGAAAGAGATAGACCTATCAAGTGATAAAGCTTCAAAAGAAGTTGGTCCATATTTCCCTGGGTCTTACGTTGTAAAGGCAAAAGCGAAGACGGAACTAACTGAGTTAGAAACAGAAAAAGAAGTGGACTTGGCAGATGAAAAAGAGGCGAAAGTGGATGTTACATTATCATTAGAAGGAAATTATGTAACCATTTCTTCTGATGAAAATGATGCAACTGTATTTGTGAATGGAAAAAAACGTGGAAAATTAAGCTATGGAAGTTATAAGCTTGGTCCTGTATCCACAGATGAAACAGTAGAAGTACATTTAGAGAAAACTACTGATTTTGGTGTGATGAAATCTGAAAGTGTTAAAATTGGAGACCAAAGCACGTATTACTTAAAATTCCCGAAAGAAACATCAAGTTCGGCTGTTGGTGACTTTGTACGAAATCATATTTATGATAATGTGCGTGCGATTTCATTAAATGATTTTAGCTTAATTGAAAATAATTATGATAAGAGCGGGAAATCGTATAAGGAAGACCGTGATTATATACAGTATTTACACAAAAAAGGAATTACAGAAGATTTATTAACAATGGAAATTCGTAATGTAGAGCGTCAAAGTGCTACGAAATATAAAGTAACGACATATGAAGAGTATCATATTCGTTACGGTGATGGCTCTGTGAAGTTCAAAAGCTTTAATAATGATCATATCGTTACTGTGAATGGAAATGGAAAGATATTGTACCATTCTCTTGGAGCGAATAATACGTTGAAATCAGAGGAAGTATCTGGTCCAACTCATTAATGCAAAAGACTATCTCATGATTGAGATAGTCTTTTTTCGATTAGAAGCGCGTTTCCTTTAATATCGCTTGTACATATGGATCATGTAATATTTGCTCTATAATTGGTAACATGTTTTGTTCGAATGGAATATCGATAGGGAATGGCTTTTGTGAGCCAGGTTTGATTCCATATTGGACAAATTTGTAATGTGTATTATCTTCAGACTTGAGCACAATTAATTTATATCGATTGTCGTCGTCAGCGAGTGAGAAATCAATGGAAGTAGCGTCGTATGTTACTTCATCCTTATATATATATGGTTTTGGTGTACCGATCCAGTCTACTTTTGCTTGTACATTCATGGACATAACCTCCTTATGGCTATTATAAAGTGAAACTTTAATCAGTGGGGGTTTTCTTTATCCCACACTGATTATCAGCCCTCACCAATCGGACTTTTATGGGCAGTTGATCTCCACCTAACTTCTTTGCTTTCGCTGAATTTTGAGGTGGGGTCTTACTGCCCATTAAAGTGGGATAAAAAAATAAAAGCCAGCTCTCAACAAAGAGAACTGGCTTCAGCAGTCATTGGTTATTTTAAAATTTTCACTTTAACAGTTTTGCGTCCCCATTTTTGAGCAGCGCTATCTGATCCAAGTAGGATGTCGATACGGTTACCTTTAATTGCACCGCCAGTATCTCCAGCGATAGCTTCTCCGTAACCTTCTACCCATACTTTAGATCCTAATGGGATTACTTTCGGGTCAACAGCGATCATTTTCATGTTTGGGTTCGCTGTTAAGTCATGACCCATTGCAGTTAATACACGGCCGCCATATGTGCCACCGTTTTCGCTCGGATGAGCTGTATATGCTGTAGCTACAACTGTTAACTCACGACCACCAGAAGGTGTGTTAGTTTCAGCAGCCTTTACAGCAGGCTTAGCAGCTGTTTTTGCTTGTGCTGCAGGTGCTTGAGCTGGTGCTTGCGCTTTAGCAGGAGCAGGTTGTTCTTGTTTCTCAATAACAGGTGCTGTACCTGTTAAGAAAGGAACGTGAACATAAGCTGTTTTTCCGTTATATTCGAATTGTAACCACTCATTTTGTACTTGGTTCGTTGTTTCGATCATATCATCTTTCTTAAGCGTCCCAAGAATTTCTGAGTTTGTGTTCGCTTCAGCACGTACGTTTAATACGTTAGCTGTTACGTAGTAGATGCTTTTAGTGAACTCTGCACTTACGAATGCGTCTTTACCATCTAAAGTGATTTTTGACCATCCGTTCTCTGTATTTTGAACATCTATTTTATTACCGTTTAGTAATTTACCGACAACTTTTGATTCCGTAGTAGGGTTTTCGCGTACATTTAGTACGTCTGTTGTTACAACAGTTTCTGCATTAGCAGATGATGTGAAAATCCCAAGACCAAAAACTGCTGCTGTTGCTATACCAATTAATTTTTTCATGATAGCCTCCATTGCGTTTGTTTTCGTGTCCTCATTATAGCAACAGATTTTTTCGGATTTGGGGAAAACACACAATTACAAACCATTCGTAATAAGTCGTTAACATCCTGTAATATAACAAAAAATATAGGAAAGCGTTTTTCATTCTATATGTTTATTAGGTTTCTACTTATATTCAAAATATTTAATACAACATATTGTTTTCGGCGTAAATAAAAATATTACAGTAGTGTTACATGATGTTTACTAAACAATTACATTCCTTGAGTATTTTACCGTTTTATGGGTAATATAGTTATATAAACATAAACATTTCGTTTGTGAAACTATAAACACGTGCTATATACTAGCAAAAAAACCGCATAATTGTTACAAAAAGAAAGGGTTGCAAGGAAGGAAAATGCCCTTTTTTACATCTGTAACACATCCTTTTTTGGGAAAATACATTCCCATCCGCATTTTTCTCGCACAATTTGACAGCAGTATTTCGATCTTATAGCTCTTGCAGAGTGAAAAGGTTATACGGAAGGTAAGGCTGTCCATAAGAATTCTAGTTGGTGAAGGTGAAAGTAAGAAAATCACCGCAAAATTATAGTTTTCTATCCGATTTTACATATCGGAATTAATGTTATTTATAAAAGTAAAACCTACGAAGGGGGATTTGATGAGGAAACTGACAAAAACATTCATCGTTTCATTAACATTATGTATTGCATTTACAATTTGGGGGATTATTCCCGAATCTATTATTGGAAAAGGTAGCTTAGGAAATGTAACAACCGCAATTCAAACTGCATTAGTTAGTAAGTTTGGATGGTTTTATATTATTTCTGTTTCTATTATTTTAGGTGTGTCTATCTTTTTAATTGTTTCAAAATACGGTTCTATTCGTTTAGGGAAAGATGATGACGAACCTGATTATAGTTATATGACATGGTTTGCCATGTTATTTAGTGCGGGTATGGGTATCGGCTTAGTGTTCTGGGGCGTTGCCGAACCATTAAACCATTTATACGCGCCTCCGTTTGGAGAAGGTGCAACTGAGGAAAGTGCGCGTCTTGCACTGCGTTTTTCATTTTTCCATTGGGGATTACATCCGTGGGGACTATATGCATTTGTAGCGCTTTGTATTGCTTACTTTACTTTTAGAAAAGGAAAAGCAAGTACAATTAGTGCGACAGTAGGACCGTTATTTAAGGGCGGTGACCATGGGCGCATTGCTCATTTATTTGATGTGTTAGCTGTTTTCGCCACTGTGTTTGGCGTGGCAACATCATTAGGTCTTGGCGCAAAACAAATTGCCGGTGGTGTTAGTTATTTAACTTCTATCCCGAACTCATTAACGACTCAGTTAGTTATTATTGCAATCGTAACAGTATTATTTATGTTATCTGCGCAAACAGGTCTTGATAAAGGAATTAAATATTTAAGTAATACAAACATTATTTTTGCGTTTGCACTTATGATTATTGTATTGTTTGCAGGTCCAACAAACTTTATTATGAATTACTTCACTTCGACAATCGGTTCTTATATTCAGGAATTGCCAAGTATGAGTTTCCGATTAAGTCCATTAGATGAAGGCGGAAACCAATGGATTCAATCATGGACAATTTTCTATTGGGCATGGTGGATTGCATGGTCACCATTCGTAGGTACATTTATTGCTCGTGTTTCACGAGGGCGTACCATTCGTGAATTTGTTATCGGTGTGTTACTCGTACCGACAATAATTGGTGCTCTTTGGTTCTCAGTTTTCGGCGGGACTGGTATTCATATGGAACTGTTTGGTGATGCACATATCTTTGAAAAAATTAAAGAGATGGGAACAGAAGTAGGATTATTCGCTATGTTTGATCAGATGGGAAGCTTTGGATCAGCGTTATCTGTTCTAGCTATTCTTCTTATTTCTACATTCTTTATTACATCTGCAGATTCAGCGACATTCGTTTTAGGGATGTTAACGACACATGGTAGTTTAAATCCACCAAATCGTATTAAAATGATCTGGGGTATCGTTTTAGCTGCTCTAGCTTCTATCTTATTATATGTAGGTGGATTAGAAGCCTTACAAACGGCAGCTATCATTGCAGCATTCCCATTCGTCTTCGTTATTTTCTTTATGATGGCAGCATTATTTAAAGAGTTACAAAAAGAAGGTCGTATGAAGCGTCATAAATAATAGAAGGAAAAAGAGTTGATTATGTATCAGCTCTTTTTTTTATCCCGCTTTAATGGGCAGTAAGACCTCACCTCAAAATTCAGTGAAAGCAAAGAAGTTAGGTGGGGGATGAAGAAACCCCCACTGATTAAAGTTTCACTTTATATAGAAGGAACTTTAACTGCAAGTAAGGGAAATAAAATACTTTACTATATTAGTAGTATGCCTTTTATACCGATAAAAATCGATACATTTCGACAATGTTCGATATCTTGCGGATTCTATTCATATTTTTGACAAAAAATTGTCGGAAATGTGTTGTCACGTTTATATATATGTGCTATATTATTTCCTGTAAGCGATTTCAAATAGTTTTAAAGCGCATTCAAGGGGGACATCTAGAATAATGAAACGTTACGAAAGAAAGTGGAAGCATATTTGTTTGAAACGTGTGGCACATCGTAGTGTCCAAGAAAGCACGGAACCTAAGACTGAAACGCGCAAAGAGCAGCAAGAGAAGCAATTGGTTCTACAAAAATAGCAATCACTTTTTCGTATATAAATGAAGGTCGATCGTTCGTTGGGGGATGGACGTGAAATTACTTTCAGCTAAGGGGTATTGTCTGATATATAATTTATACGGCAATAAATAAGCACAGAGCATACGGCGCTCTGTGCTTATTTTTATTTGTCTTTTTTGAATCGAACAGTTTTATCCCAGCCAATGACTTGTTTCTTGCTCTTTGCACGTAAGTATAAAATTAAGCTACGAATGAATAAGTACGTAAAGAGCTGTGCGTACGTAAAGTACATGATAACACTAATAAAAATATTAGTTGGTGTAAAGGTTCGTTCCACACTCTGGGCACTAAATAATTGAGAAACATATGTAACATATGCGACATACCACATAAATAGTAGTGGAATGCTATATTGAATTTGGAATATCCCGAGTAACCCAATTACAAACCAAACGTTCGAAATGATTAAGAATAACCAAAATACAACATACACTAAAACTTGTTGTAAAGAATGGACGAGCAGTTTTCCTTTAAAGAAACTTAATGAAGAAAACATTTTTTCTAAAATGTACAAGTTCCCTTGAAGCCAACGTGTACGCTGCTTAATAAGGATTTTTAAATGCTCAGGTTCTTGTTCCCATGTAATTGACTCTGGAACGATTGGCAGGAGATAGCCTTTTTGTGTAATTCGTAATGTTAATTCAGCGTCTTCAGCAATTGCATAAGGGTCATAGCCGCCAAGCTCTTCTAATGCAGCGCGACGAAGAAGCATGTTTGTTCCTGTTAGTGAACCTGTTTGGAATAGTAACCAGCGTCCGGATTGCATAAGGAGCTGGAAGATTTGAAATTCTAACGAAATCATTCGTGTTAGCCAGTTTCTTTTTTCATTTACAGTACGAACATGCCCAACAGCTCCAACAGCATCCTCGGTTGTTTCAGCGTGTTCTACAAGCATTCGCAGTGCATGTGGTTCAGGCTGGTTATCTGCATCATAAACACAGAAGTATTCACCATCTGAGATACTAAGGCCATAGTTTAATACACGTGATTTTCCTTTTGGTTCACCAGGTGGAACGCGAATGTGACGAATATGAGCATAAGCTTTGTCAAAATCGTCACCAATTTCAGGTGTCTCATCTTGCGAGTTATCGTTTAATAAATAAACAGTTAGTTTGCCTGGATATTCAATCTTAGCCATCGCCTCTAAAGTATCCTTAATCACGACGCCTTCATTGTGAGCTGGTATTAAAATATCGACGCTTGGGTAATGTTCTAGCGTACGATCTTTTTGTTTCCTACTTCGGTGAACTAAACCTGCGAGTGTTAAGAAAGAATAGTAAACGAGTAAGCCAGAGAATAGAAAGGCTGTAAAAATAAGTACATACTTAATTGAAAATGTGATGCTGATCCAAAAAACGAGTACGCAAAATAGAAGGAATAAAAGAAGTATAACGAGTGTCATCATAATAAATTCTGTCCTTTTGTAGCGATTTGTTCTCGTTTAATCTTAATGTCTTGAATGGCCTCATCTGCAAGCCATTTTTCCATTTTAGGCTGTAGACGGTTCATTACAATATCGGCACCAGCTTCATTTGTATTTTGTAATAAAGTGACTAATGTGCTGTTATCATACTCAGCAACAAGGTCAAAGTCAGCTCTTACCGTTTCAACTAATAAGGAAGCTACACGGTCCATAACACTTTCCTTTGTATATTTACTAAAGGAAGTGAAGTCAAAATAAATCATAACGCCTGTTTCATTACGACGATTCATTGCATTGATTAATAATGCTTGGCGTCTCTCGAATTCTTGTCTTGTTAATAATTTCGATTCTCCAATGTATTGTTCTAACGTTCTCACACGTTCGGTTAATTCTTTATTTTCATGAATAACCTTCTTTAATAGATGAGTGGAGATATATACAATGAAGAAATTTGCTACCATTAGGAAGTGAGTAATAATGTATTCCCATTGTTCTGATGTACTCCATAAGTAAAGCCATGCTTGGTAGAATAGGTAGAATACCGAAATAATGGTTCCTAATATGAAGAAAACAAATGCAGTTTTATCAGGCAAAAATAGAAATAGTACATTAACAATTACATATATAATTGTAAAAATGAGAGCATGCTCATATTGCGTTACATGTACAGTTGTAAAATAAAATAAAATTTGTAAAATCCACATAGAGAGGACTTTATAGAAGTTATCTTTCACAAAACTTTCCTCCTTAAAGATAATTCATACAAGGATACTTGTAGTATGCGCAATTATTAAGAAATAGACCGGATGACTACATTCTTTTTGAGAGAGCAACAATAAGTAGTATCCCTCTTTTATAAGAAAAAATAAACAGACGTACTAATTATTGTATCATAATGTTTTTATATTTCGGCATAAAGTATTTAATATATACTGAGAAAATAAAAAGTCCCCTCTTTAGAAAGAGGGGACTTGCTTTATTTTATAGGAACATCATACCTGCAACTGCTGCGTTTAAGAAGTTAGCTAATGTACCAGCGATAACTGCTTTAATCCCTAATTGTGCAATTTGTTTACGGCGAGTAGGAGCTAATGTTCCTGTTACACCTAATTGAATTGCGATAGAAGAGAAGTTTGCGAATCCACAGATTGCGAATGTTAAAATTAGATTTGTTTTTGCAGAGAACTCTGCCATATGTGGTCCTAAGTTTGCGTATGCAACGAATTCGTTGATTGCAAGTTTTTGACCGATAAAGCTTGCTGCTTGTACAGCTTCACCAGGAGAAACCCCGATTAAGATTGCAAATGGTGATAGTAAGTAACCGAAGATTAAATCAAGGCTAAGTTTAATATGGAACAGAGAGCCAATTAATCCTAATAAACCGTTTAATAAAGCAATTAATGCGATGAAAGCCATTAACATTGCTGCTACGTTAATAACAAGTTGCATACCTTCTGATGCACCACGTGCTGCTGCGTCAATAACGTTTGCATCTTCACGCTCTGTAGAAAGTTCAACGTTATTATCTACTTGTTCTGTTTCTGGCATAATTAGTTTCGCAATTAATAGACTCGATGGAGCTGCCATAATTGCTGCTGCTAATAAGTGTTCTAACGGAATACCCATTGCTGCATAGCCAACAAGAACTGATCCAGCAACAGCTGTCATACCGCTTACCATAATAGCGAAGAATTCACTATTTGTTAAACGTGCTAAGTAAGGTTTGATTAAGATTGGAGCTTCAGTTTGTCCTAAAAATACAGTTGTTACTGAGTTTAAACTTTCTGCTTTAGAAGTTCCAAGAAGTTTACTTAATGCGCCACCAACGACACTGACAAATTTCTGCATAATACCGAAATGATATAAGATTGCAACTAATGAACTAATAAATACGATTGGAAGTAGTGCTTGAATGAAGAAAACAAATCCCCAAGGGCCTTTTGCGTTGACTAAATCCCCAGCAACGAACTTAATTCCCTCGTAAGAAAAATTAATTAATCCTTGAACGCCATCTGCAGCGTGTTTTAAACCTGCTTTTCCGGCATCCCATCGTAATACGATAAATGAAAATGACATTTGTAATGCTAGCGCGATTAAAATCGTGCGCCAATTAATAGCTTTGCGGTTGGAAGATAGTAAGAAAGCGATTGCTAATACTCCAATCACGCCGCCAATTCCCCATAAAAGATTCATGCAGTGTATGCTCCTTCCTCATAGTAAAAAAATGTATAAAACAGTTGTCTATACTTCTGCAAATATAACATCTTAAGTAACTTATCATAATGGACATCAGAGGTCAAACGTCTAACGAAAAGTTTAAATAAAAAGAAAATTCTTCAAAAAAACACATATGAAATGATTAGACATGAAATAGGTTATGTTTTTTATGTAAAAATATACATTATGATAACGTTATGGATCATTATTGTAGAATATAGTGTATGAAATAGGAAAATAGATACATTATTTTTTTTAGGAAATAGGTTATACACATTAAAAAGAGCCTTCTAGTAATCTAGAAGGCTCTAAAACTATTAATTAAGGTGCTTTCGTGTATCCTAAGAAATGGCTCTTCCAATAAGAGTTACTTAACGAAGCGATTGCTACACCTTTATCTCCAGCTTGGATAAATGATCCGCCCCCAAGGTAAATACCCATATGAGAAGGACCTGATTTATAAGTGTTTTGGAAATAAATTAAGTCACCTGGTTGTGGATTTGAAGTTTGTGGTAGGCTACCCCAATATCCTGCAACACTTTGACGGCTAATGTTATGACCAAATTTCTTAAATACGTGGTAGATGTAACCACTGCAGTCAACACCAGTAGCAGAAGTTCCGCCCCAAACGTAAGGTACACCTTGCATTGATTTTGCATATGCAAGTACGGAAGAACTGTCACCGCTATTATTGCTTGTATTGTTATTATTATTGTTGTTGTTTTGATTGTTATTTTGGTTGTTGTTAGGCTTATTATCTACTGCGCCACCAACTGGTGTTTTAGAAAGGTAACGTGTGCCGATATAACCAGTTTGGCCGTTGTAGTTAATTTTGCTCCATCCAGAGTTTTCAGAGATTACTTGAACCTTCTGTCCTTGTGGAAGTGCGCCTATGATTCTATAATTTGTACCTTCACCACTACGTACATTTAAGGCAGAAGCATTAATGTAGTAGTCACCAATTGCACCTTGATTAGGTTGTTCAGGTTGTTTTGGTTGCTCAGGAGTAGTAGTGCCACCTTTAACGAATTTCATGAATTCGCTACTAACGTAGCCTGTTTTTCCTTGATAGTTAACTTTAAACCAGCTACCTTCAGAGCCAATTACGTTTAATGTCGTACCATTTAATACGCCACCAATTACGCTATGGTAAGTAGCAGGGCCTGTACGTACGCGTAGAGATGTTGCGTTAACAACGTAAGTACCGCCAGTTTGAACAGTTACATTATTATTTTGTTCTTGTTTGTTATCTTGGTTGTTTCCTTGTGTAACGTTATCACTAGAACCGCCTTTTGTTACGTAGTCTTTACTTACGTAAGCTGTTTGGCCTGCATAATTGATTTTGAACCAATCTTGAACTTCGCCAACAACTTGTACGACTTGTCCTTTTGTAACAGAACCTACAGTTGTGTGAGAAGTGCTAGGACCTGTACGAACACGAAGGGAAGATACATTTACTGTATAGTTTCCACTTGTTGGTTTTACAGATTCTTGGTTGTTATTATTCGTATTGTTGTTTGAAGAACCTGCATTAGCAGAAACACCAGATACGAATTCGCCACTTACATAGCCAACTTGTCCATTATGGTTGATTTTCACCCAACCATTTTCTTGGCCAATTACGTTTAATGTTTGTCCTGCATATACACGTCCTGAAACAGAACTAGAAGTGTTAGGAGCAGTACGTACACGTAATACATCAGCAGTAACTTTATTGTTTCCGCCTGTTGTACTTACATTGGAATTGCTTGCACCATTTTTTGATACAAATTCGCCACTAACAAAGCCTGTTTGGCCATTCATGTTAATTTTGTACCAACCATTTTCTTCGCCAATCACGTTTAGTGATTGACCGTTATAAACGCGCGAGATGATGTCGTGAGAAGTACTTGATCCTGCACGAACATGTAATACGCTAGCGTTTACCTTATAAGATGAGCTGTTTGATGCAGAAGCTTGGACAGTTGTAGCAGCTTTTTGTGTATTTTGTTCAGGGGCAGCTTGAACACTATCAAGTGTAGGTGCTGCTCCTCCTGCTACAGACACTGCCGCAAGACCGGCAAGGTATTTTTTCATAATTTGTCGATTCCTTTCTGTCTGTAATGTAGTGAAGAAATATTTACCAACTGTTAAAAATTCTAAAGAGCATGTCGATTACTGTCAAGACTTATGCGGGAATCTGAATATGACAAAAAGATTACAAGAAAAAATCAAGGCATAAATCTACACCTTGATTTCCATTTAAATACATATATTGAATGTAGAAAGGATAGAAATTATTCGTGTTTAAGAAGATGACATATTGGATTGTAACAAACTCTGAGAAAATGATCGTTGCAGCATTTTAGTGATAGGGCCCACTTGACCATCTTGGATTGCGGTTCCATCAAGATGAGTCATCGGCAAAATTTCAATTGTCGTTCCTGTAAAAAAGCATTCATCCGCTTGATAAACATCACGAACGCTGAAAAGCTCTTCTTGTACTGGAATACGAAGGGTTTTCGCTAAAGAAAGGACATATTGACGAATAATGCCATTTAAAATAAGGTGATTAGCTGGATGTGTGTAAAGAGTTCCGTTTTTAATTAGAAAGAAGTTAGAGTGGCTTCCCTCAGTTACAGTACCATTTCGTACGAAAAGGGCCTCTTTACAACCTTTTCGTTCCGCTTTCGTAGTAGCTAATATATTCGGTAATAAATTTAATGATTTAATATCACAGCGTAGCCAGCGCGTATCCGGTTCTGATATGGCACGTACACCATATTCAATCCATAACGCTGGTCTTTCTTTCTTTGTAATATAGGCATAGATTGTTGGAGGGACGTCATATGAGAACGTATGGGTACGAGCTTGTACACCACGAGATACTTGCAAATAAATCGTTCCATCTTCGTGGAAATTATTATTTTCGATTAGTTTATAAAGTAGGGTAATCAGTTCCGCTTTTGAGAAAGGGAGTGTTAATTCTATTTCTTCCATGGAGCGATATAATCTTGTAATATGCGGATCTAATAAGTGAAAGTTCCCTTTATATAGACGAATAACCTCGTAGACACCATCCCCAAATTGCAAGCCTCTTTCCTCAAGGTCTATGTACGTTTTTTGTTTCGTTGTATCAATAACTGCATCATTCCAAAGTACAAATCTTTCATATGCCAATTTTCGTCCCATCCTTTCGTAAGTGCATAAGTAAAGTGAAGCTTTCATTCATTTGGAATAAAAATCACTACAGTAATTTTTATGTGAGTAATTCTTTACATATGACGTATATGTATTTGTAAATGGTAGAGAAGTGGTAGTGATTTACAGCATTTCGTATATACAAATTCGAAAATAAGAAATAAGAATCCTGCTTTTAAATAAAAAAAAGCAACATTCTTATGGAATGCTGCACAAGGAGGGTAGCTATCTTTCATAGGGACATCGTCTTATTGAATGTTTTGTGTATGGAAACAAAACATATTGAAAGACAATTATAAGAAAGTAGAAATAAACGATTCACATATTTCTTTAAGGGATCTTATTACAGATGAGAGATAAGAAATATATAGAACCTCGTTTACATATTTTATTATAGGGATACTTCATTAATTCTATGTGAATATTTGGTAAAGGTTATGTAATGTTAAAGTTAATGAATATAAGTAATTGTATGGAGGAATATAAAAAAAGAGGCTGAGATTACTCAGCGCTCTTCTTTTCTTCTTTAATAGCTGTCTTTACTTCACCAGTTTTGATCTTGTTGCTTTCAGAGAAGCGAAGTAAGTCACCCTCAATGATTTTGTCAGACATGTTCAATTCATTTTGGGCACGATCAATAAGTGGTTGAGATTCTTCTTTTGGCAGTTGTACAACTTCGCCAGTAGCACGGTCGTAGAATGTACTGTTCGTGTACATGTACTTATCTGTAACGAAGCTACCATCACGAAGAACAACGAATCCTTTATTATCAGGTGAGAATACGTCATGACCGAATCGAACGTCATTCGTAGAGTCTACACCAAGTAAGTTTAGAATAGTTGGTTTAATGTCAATTTCACCAGTTGGTTTTGAAATTGTTTTACCTTCTTTTTGACCTGGAACGTGAATAAACATCGGTGTTTTTTGTAAGTTCATATGGTCAAATGCAGTAATTTCTTCTTTTCCTAAGAACTGTGCCATTGCACGGTTATGGTTTTCAGAAATACCGTAGTGGTCACCGTAGAATACGATAACTGAGTTGTCGTAAATACCTTCTGCTTTTAGACGCTCAATAAAGTGTTTCATTGCTTCGTCTAAGTAGCGAGCTGTTACCATGTAACGGTCAAATACGCCATCACCAGAATTGTATTCGTCAATTAATTTTGTATTGTCATCATAAGTGAATGGGTAATGGTTTGTTAAAGTAAGGAAGCGAGTATAGAACGGTTGCTTCACTTGTTTTAACATATCGATAGATTGATCAAAGTACTCGATATCTTTTAATCCCCAGTTTAATTTCGTTTCTGGCGTAATCTTATAGTCAAGCTCGTTGTAGTAACGATCATAACCAAGTGCCGGATACATAATGTTACGGTTCCAGAATGTTGCGTTGTTTGCGTGGAATACTGCAGTGTAGTATCCTTGCTGACGTAAAATTTCTGGAGTTGCTGTATATTCGTTGTTACCGTGTGTGAAGAATACAGCACCACGGTCTAGTGGATACATTGAAGTATCTACTAAGAATTCAGCATCAGATGTTTTTCCTTGCCCAGTTTGATGGAAGAAGTTATCAAAGTAATAACTTTCTTTCGTAAATTGGTTTAAGAATGGTGTAACTTCTTGTCCGTTAACTGTTGCACCAATTAAGAATGTTTGTAATGACTCAAGAGAGACAACAATTACGTTCTTCCCTTTTGCAGTACCAAACATATTTGGATCTGGTTTGCTTTGCGTTGTTTTTACGTAGTTCTCTGTTTCCTGTAACTTACTGCCGTCAGCAAATGCTTTTTGTGAACTTGATTTTGCTTGTAAGCCAAGATCATACACTTGGTGTACATATAAACCTAAGTTTTTAACAAGCATAACGCGGTCGAATGAACGTGTTAATAGTTCTGGACGCTCAGCTTCTGCCAATCCTAAGTTTGCGAAGAAAATAGCAATTGTTGACACGAAGTATAGGGAACGCATTGGGCGTGCTACACGTTCTGTCGGTGCAAAATTCTTCATCTTCTTCAATAAAATGAAGAATACGATAATATCAGCAAATGCAAGGATAATTTTGTAGTTAAACAATTCTTTTACACTAGAACCTAAACTTCCGAAGTTAGATGTTTGTCCTAGTACTGGTAAAGTAACGAAGTCATTGTAGAATCCGTAGAACATTACGTTACCAACAAGAACGATTGTTAAGACAAAATTAATTCCAAGTGCTATATAATTACGTTTTTTCCCTTTTGCAAATAATGCAAGACCAACAAGCAGTAATGATGCTGCTAATGGGCTCAGGAATAAAATGAATTCTTGCATGAAAGATTCAAGTTTTAAATCAAAGCTTGTGCGTGTAATAAGATATGTCTTCAACCATAAGGCTAAAGCTACGAATGCAGTGAAACGCACATTTTGAAATTGCGATTTCAAGGTTTCTTTCATTCATTTCCACCCTTTCTCTATCAGGCTTGGTCGATTTTGGAGCGAAAAATGCTAAAATAAAAAATACATAGTTTTCTTGGCCATAATTAGAGGTTCTATATTCACCCATATACGACTATAACTATGCATACCCTTTTAGTTTCTTGTGTTACTCATAAGCATAACGTCATTTCTGTATTATACAACAAAATTCATTTCTGAGAAACACTATAACATTTTACATTTTTTGTATGAGATTTGTCACTACCAGAGAAAACTTTAACATTCGTTTATATGTCCGTCAACTAGAAAATATAACAAAGGTAGAGCAGAATGTTAAGTGAAAGTGAAAAATTTCTTGTTGAGAAATAAGAAATGACAATGGGTAAGTGGTTATCTAGAAACCTATTATATGAAGGGAAGTATGTAAAAATTAACGAACACTTGTTCTTTTTGAGTTTGTTTGTTACAATGAAAGTTCATTGATAGATTATGTGTAATTTTGATGAACTTTTACTGAAAACATATTGTAGCTTATTTCTTTTAAAAAATAGGGAGGCTTTTACATGGAGCAAAAATTTTCAGTTGAAGCATTTTGGAAGAAAGTAAAACATGTCGCAAAGCAGGCAGGGCAGTCGGTCATTTATGCAAGTTTATTGTTGTTTTACGTTTTGCAGAAACCAGATGTTCCAAAACGAGTGAAAATTATTGTAATTGGAGCACTTGCTTATTTTATTGCACCGATTGATGCAATTCCAGATTTCGTTGCTGGAATTGGTTATACGGATGATTTAGGGGCGTTAATGGCTGCGCTATTACAAGCGTCGCTATACGTCGATGATGATGTAAAAGATAAGGCACGAGTGAAGTTGGCAGAATGGTTTGGTTCGGATATAGACACATCCTTTATCGATCAGAAATTAGATCAATAGGTGAGAACTGTCACATGGTGACAGGGCGAACGTAAGCGAGGAAGTGCATTATGCCATCAGGAAGAACGCATACGAAAATAAACTTAATATCCCTTCCGGTTGTTTTGTTTATGCTCTTTTCGTATGGACTAACAAATTTTGATTTTTTATTAACTTTTGCAATTGGCTTTTTAGTAGGTACTACATTTTTAACACCGGATTTAGATACGTATAGTAATGCGTATAATAAATGGGGATTCCTGCGTATATTTTGGTATCCGTATAAGAAGGTGATGCCGCATCGTTCCTTTTTTACACACACAATTATACTTGGTGATGTGATTCGTATTGCATACATGTTAATTGTGTTTTCTCCGTTTTTATTCCTATTAAATGTAATCGCGCTTGACGGGAATTTAATAGAAATGGCGAAGGAACATGAGGTTGAAATTGTAACGTTCGTAATGGGAATTGTTGTGGCAAGCACGCTGCACATTATAGCGGATAAAGTGAGTACGCGCCGTAAGAAAATGATGAGAAAAAAGAAGAAACGCAGAAGATAAAAAACCGTCCCAAAAAGTATTTTGGGACGGTTTTTTCTTATTAATCAAACGTTTGTTTAAAATTAAGCTTTCAGTACTTTAATACCTTTCACGATGTTCCAAATGAAGTAGTATAAGCTAATGATTCCGCAAATACATAAGACAATCATTGTACCGATGCCCAGTGTTACATCCGGTTGATCAGATCCAAGACCCATAACTCCTAAAATAATCATGCCAATGAATGTAGCGATACTTGGGATAATGTGTGTCCATAGAGCACGTTTTGCATGTGGTTTCGTTTCCGCATCTCCCACAATCCACACAATAATCGGGAATAAGATAGGGGCAAATAATACACTAAAGTATGATAAAGCTGCTAATATTTTGTTTCCGTTCATATATATCACCTCATAAATAATATCCGTTGTTATACCTTTATTATGCAGGAAATGTGGCGAGCTTCCTATCGATGAACATTACAAGAACGTGACGATTTTGTAAGATTTTTTCGTTAAATAATAAAATTTTCAAAAAAATCTTTTTAAAAGGAAATTGTTATGGTACAGTATAAAAGAAAGTTATTGAAAACGTTTTCTTAAACGTTTTTTTATTTTTAGGCTGAAAGGTATGATGACCTGATAGTCTATTGATGAGGTTATTCTATTTAAAAGGGGATTCTTTAGGGGGAGAGAACAATGAACACATGGACACAAGTTTATGATCCGTTCGGAAACATTTGGATTTCGGCAGCGGTAGCACTTATTCCGATTATCTTTTTTTTCTTAGCTTTAGCAGTTTTCCGCATGAAGGGGTATGTGGCAGGATTTATTACAGTTGTACTTACAATTTTAGTGGCATTATTCGCTTATAAGATGCCGTTCACGATGGCGATGGCAGCGACTGGATATGGTTTTTTATACGGACTATGGCCAATTGCTTGGATTATCATTATGTCGGTATTTTTATATAAAATATCTGTGAAAACAGGTCAATTCGATGTGATTCGTGCATCTGTATTATCCATTACGAATGACCACCGTTTACTCGTTATTTTAATCGGTTTTTCATTCGGAGCATTTTTAGAAGGGGCAGCGGGATTCGGTGCACCAGTAGCGATTACAGCAGCGCTTCTTGCAGGCCTTGGGCTAAATCCTTTATATGCAGCAGGTCTTTGTTTAATTGCAAATACAGCACCAGTAGCGTTCGGAGCGATGGGAATTCCGATTACAGTTGCTGGACAAGTAACAGGTATTGATCCACATAAAATTGGACAAATGGCTGGACATCAATTACCGTTCTTATCATTATTTGTTCCATTCTTTATCGTATTTTTAATGGACGGGGTGAAAGGGGTAAGACAAACGTGGCCTGCTTTACTTGTAGCAGGTAGCTCATTTGCAATTACGCAGTTCATAACAGCGACATTCTTAGGACCAGAACTTCCGGATATTACGTCGGCACTTGTAAGTTTAGTTAGTTTAGCGCTGTTCTTAAAAGTATGGCAACCGAAAGAAATTTATCAATCTGGGCAAGCAAATAGAGAAGCAGCTGCAACAACAGCGGCATCGATGCCGAAATTAACGTTGGGAAAAGTAGTAAAGGCATGGTCTCCATTTATCGTATTAACGGTTATGGTAGTCATTTGGAGTCAAAGTTTCTTTAAAGCATTATTTGCTCCAGGAGGCGCGTTAGAAAGTCTTGTATTTAAGTTTGAAATTCCAGGCTTGCACAATTTAGTAATGAAAGCAGAGCCTATTGTAAATAAAGCGACGCCTTACGAGGCAATTTTGAAGTTTGATGTATTATCAGCAACGGGAACAGCAATTTTAATTGCTTGTATCATTTCCATGTTTATTTTGAAAATGAGTGTAAAAGATGCAGTAGTAACATTTAAAGAAACTTTAAGTGAATTAAAAATGCCAATTCTATCTATTGGATTCGTATTAGGATTTGCATTTATCGCAAACTATTCTGGGCTATCTTCTACACTAGCGTTAGCACTAGCAGGAACTGGCGGACTATTCCCGTTCTTCTCACCATTCTTAGGATGGATTGGCGTATTCTTAACAGGGTCTGATACGTCAGCGAATGCATTATTCTCAAATTTACAAGCAATTACAGCGCAGCAAGTCGGTGTATCTGAAGTACTTCTCGTTGCAGCAAATACAACGGGCGGTGTAACAGGTAAAATGATTTCTCCGCAATCAATTGCCATTGCTTGTGCAGCAGTTGGACTTGCTGGAAAAGAATCAGATTTATTCCGCTTTACAGTGAAGCATAGTTTATTCTTCGTAGTTATTGTTGGTATTATGACGTATGTACAGGCATATTATTTAACGTGGATGATTCCATAAGCGACAAAAGAAATAAACTTTGCATTTTTCAGATTATCGTGTATGATGAGAAAGTATTGAAAATTAAATCAGTGATAAACTAGGGGTGCCTAACGTATGCGTAGGCTGAGAGAGAAGCGCGTGAACTTCTTAACCCTTTGGACCTGATCTGGCTCGTACCAGCGTAGGGAAGTTAACGGCTTTACATAATGATGTCTTTTATGAGCCAGGTCCTTATTTTTTTATGGACCTGGCTCTTTTTATTTTGGCATACGCTGGCCATATCTCGTCCTTGTCACGTACAGGGGGGCAACAAAGGTTATGAAACAGTCTGTTTCAGCTGAGCAAATTGAATTGAAATCGAGTTTACCAGGAAGTAAGAAAGTGTATGTGGATGGACCACGAGAAGGTATGAAAGTACCGATGCGTGAGATTGAACAAAGCGATACAAATGGCGTCCCGAATCCGCCAATTCGTGTGTATGATACAAGCGGTCCTTACACAGATCCTGCGTATAAAGTCGAGTTAGAGAAGGGGATTCCAACGCCGCGCCACTCTTGGATCCTAGAGCGCGGAGATGTAGAGGCATACGAAGGGCGCGAAGTAAAACCAGAGGATGACGGTGTGAAGGTGGCTTCGAAACATACACCTGTTTTCCCGCAGATGGATCGCAAACCGCTTAGAGCGAAGCAAGGTGCAAATGTTACGCAAATGCATTATGCACGTAATGGCATCATTACGTCTGAGATGGAATATGTTGCGATTCGTGAAGGAGTAGAGCCGGAGTTTGTTCGTAAGGAAATTGCGGAAGGTCGCGCTATTTTACCAGCAAATATTAACCATCCGGAAGCAGAGCCGATGATTATCGGACGTAATTTCCACGTGAAGGTGAATGCAAATATCGGAAACTCTGCTGTATCTTCTTCTATCGCGGAAGAAGTAGAGAAGATGACATGGGCTACTCGCTGGGGTGCAGATACGATTATGGATTTATCTACAGGTAAAAACATTCATACGACGCGTGAGTGGATTATTCGTAACGCGCCTGTACCAGTTGGAACTGTACCGATCTATCAAGCGCTTGAAAAAGTAAACGGAATTGCAGAAGATTTAACGTGGGAAGTGTATCGTGATACGTTAATTGAGCAAGCGGAGCAAGGCGTAGATTACTTTACGATTCACGCTGGTGTATTACTTCGTTACATTCCCATTACTGCAAAGCGTACGACAGGTATCGTTTCGCGTGGTGGTTCAATTATGGCGCAGTGGTGTTTATTCCATCATAAAGAAAACTTCCTATACACTCATTTTGAAGAGATTTGTGAAATTATGAAGCAGTATGATGTTTCGTTCTCTCTTGGAGATGGATTACGTCCAGGTTCGATTGCAGATGCAAATGACGAAGCGCAGTTCTCTGAGCTTGAAACACTTGGTGAATTAACGAAGATTGCTTGGAAACATGATGTGCAAGTTATGATTGAAGGGCCTGGGCATGTACCGATGCATTTAATTAAAGAAAATATGGAGAAAGAGCTCGATATTTGTCAGGGGGCGCCATTCTATACACTTGGGCCGTTAACGACAGATATTGCACCAGGTTATGACCATATTACATCCGCAATTGGAGCTGCGATGATTGGCTGGTTTGGAACAGCGATGCTTTGTTATGTAACGCCGAAAGAACATTTAGGTTTACCGAATAAAGATGATGTACGCGAAGGTGTTATTACGTACAAAATCGCTGCGCATGCAGCTGATCTGGCGAAAGGGCACAAAACGGCTCATCAGCGTGATGATGCACTTTCAAAAGCTCGTTTTGAATTCCGTTGGCGCGATCAATTTAATTTATCTTTAGATCCTGAACGTGCAATGGAGTATCACGATGAAACATTGCCAGCAGAAGGTGCGAAAACGGCTCATTTCTGTTCCATGTGTGGACCGAAGTTTTGTAGTATGAGAATTTCACATGATATTCGTGAATATGCAAAAGAAAATGATTTAGAAACGACAGAAGCAATTGAAAAAGGAATGAAAGAGAAAGCGAAAGAATTTAAAGAAACGGGTAGTCACTTATACCAATAACACGTTACACTTCTTTACTTGATTGATCACACTGTAGTACCTAACTTAATATAGAAGAAGCCCGATTTGCTAAGACGGTAGCAAATCGGGCTTCTGTTGTTTATACCGCTATTTGCGGGCAGTGAGATTCCACTGATTAAAGTTTCACTTTATAAGGCGAAGAAGAGATGTACCCAATAGAATAAGAGAAATAATGTGACAACTGTTGTGAGCGGGATAACAATAAGGGATACACTTAAATAGTCTTTCCATTTTACTTTAATTTTGTTTTGTTTCAGGATATACATCCAAATGAGAGAAGCTAGTGTACCGATTGGTAATAATAGTGAACCGATGTCACTACCAATAATGTTTGCGAGGTAGATAGTTTTTAATGTGACTGGGTCTAGTCCCATTTCTGTTAACGTAATGGTACCAATCATAAGTGCAGGGTGATTATTGAAGACGTTGGAGAGGAGGGAAACGAGTCCGCCCATTGTAAAGCTAGCATACAGTAGATGCTGATTTACAACTGGTTCAAGCCATTGGACAAGTGCTGCTGTTAATCCTGCGTTGTGAAGTCCGTAAATAATGACATACATAGAGAAAGCAAAAATTAAAATGTGCCAAGGTGTCTTTTTCAAAATGTCGACAGGGTTCGTTCGTAAGTAGTACCATCTCCAGATGAGAAGAACGAGTGAACCGAGTACGGCAACAATCTCGATTGGGATGGATAAGAAGGATGCAACGAATAGAAGACAGCGCATAAGGAAGACGAAGCCTAATACTTTTAGCATAAACCTTGTCCGTTTTTGTTTCGTATCAACTGAATTTTTTCCTTTTAACGGATGAAAGTTTTTCGTGAAGAATATTTCTTCAATATCATATGAAGAAACAGGTAATTTTTTCGGAAGTTTTTTCTTCAAAACCGTATACATAAGCCATGACATAAACAATAGTCCTAATGTTGCAGGTACAAACATCATAGCAGTATGCATATAAAGAGTCATATTCACGATATTTAATGCGATTAAGTTTACGATATTACTTACACCAATTGGTGCACTAGATGCAGTAGCGATTAAAGCACCGCTTAATAAATAAGGGATTTGTTGATGCGGTTTTAATTGAAGATTTTTTAGGAGAAGAATTAAAATTGGCGTTGTAATTAAAATACTACCATCGTTATTAAATAAAAGAGTCATAAGAAAACATAATAATTGAATATACCAGTATAAGCGGCGCCCGGAGCCTTTTGCTAAGTTTGCAAGTTTCGCTGCGGACCAGTGGAAGAAGCCGAAGCTTTCTAATATTACCGCCATAACGATGGTCGCTAATATTGTTATGGAGGCACCGCCAATTTTACTAATAATGTCCATGACGTCTGGTTTTGATACAAGTCCAGTAATCAGGATAATGCCAGCGCCAATTGCTGCCGGCCACGCCTCATTTAAACCACGAGGTCGCCAAAAGATAACAATCATTGTTAAGAAGAATACAATAATAGTAATCCATATTTCAATGCTCATATTTTACCTACCTTTCTACTTTTCCTCAAAGCAATGTAGCTTGTCTTAAGGTTTGTATTGGTAGTATATTCAGCAAAAAATAAGAAGAACTAGACGTATAACGGAGTACAATGAATATGTGTTTTTCAAGTTATGGGACAAGTATCTCTCTTAGTGAAATAACTATTGTGAGAGGAGTCTAGAAATTAATGGGGCAGTAAGATAGTAAATGAAATTTATATAGGTGATTATGGAGATATATCAGCGCAACTCAAAATATATCGGCGATTTTTAAATTATATCGACTTATCGATAAAGCATGACAAAAGGAGCCCATCCCAAAATACCTTTTGGAACAGGCCCTACAATATTATTTTTCCTTCAAAAAAGTTCGATCCTTCAAGAATAAATTCCAGAAGAAAATAAATCCTGGTAATAAAATTGCAATCCCAATTGCATATAGAATAAGCAATGCATAGAATGTTTCGACCGTTGTAAAGCTTGTAAATACAGTTACATCAGGATAAATAATATACGGTAAATGTGCAACGCCGTAAGCATAACTTGCAAATGCATATTGAGCGACGACTGCTAAAACGGCAATGCGAGGGTATCCTAGTGTGCCATACTTCTTGTTTGTCCACCAAAGAGAAGAGTACCCGATAACGAATAAAACGATAGAAACTGTAAACCACGGGAATTGCTTTATGAGCCCTTGCATAAGCCAGTGTGTTTCCGGATCCATTACAACGAGGGCGATAATCGCCGTAACGAGTGTTGCAGGACCAAGGATGATGGCGTTTCTTCTATAAATTCTATACGAATCTTCTGAACCTTGCTCTCTCGCAAAATCAGCAAGAAAGAGGGAGGAAAGAAATAATTCCGAAGTTAGCCCAAAGAGCATATAACAGTAGATCACCGGGCTAGAAAGAAGTTTTCCATACAGGAGTACTTCTTTTCCCTCAGACATTGTAATATAGGCCCCTTCTGTAACAGGTAAAACGGTAATTAATAAGGCTGGAATTAAGAGCCCAGTAATACCTGAAATAACCCGAAGGAGGTACTGATATTTTGGCACAGAGTAAGCAAATACCATGAATGTACTGCGAATTGCAATGAGTATTAAAATTAACATAACTGGTACGAACATGACTGTCGCAAGGGTGAAAGCGGCTTTCGGAAAGAAACCGAGAAAAGCGACAACGACAAAGACGAGAAATGTATTTGTTACTTCCCAAGTCGGTGATAAGTATCGGTTGGCAAGCTTGGCAGCGAGCGTTGGATGTTTTGCGTATACCATGCCCCAAAAACCTGCTCCAAAATCGATGGACCCTAATATACTGTATACGAAAATAAGAGCCCATAAGATGATGATTGCAATACTTTCCTCATGCACGAGAATCGCCTCCTTCGTGATGTAAATCATTTGTAAGCGGATGTTTCTTAAAGAATGTTCGTAGTACAAAAACTGTTAAAATACCGAGTCCAATATATAAAATGATGAATAGAATAAATAAAGGACCGACAAAATCAGCGCGTGTAGAAGCGTCGACTGTACGTTGCATACCGTAAATGGTCCATGGCTGACGACCGCTACAGCTGAAAATCCACCCAAATTCAATGCCGAGCATCATAACTGGTCCACATGCGGCAGCTCCCCAAAGAAGCCACTTCGGTAGCTCTGTTCCTTTTTTTCGGTAAACAAAGTACCAATATAAGAGGGCAATTGCTGCAACTGCAAAGGTAAAGGCAGCAGTGCCAACCATTAAATTGAACAGTGTATGCGTGTAAAATGGTGGCCATGTTTCTTGTGGAAATTCCTTTAGTCCTTTTACGACAGTGCTAGGGTCTAGTCCTACTAGTAGGCTAAGCATGTTCGGAATTTCTAGTGCGTAGTTTAGTTCAAGTGTGTTAGGATCTACAACGCCGCCAATTGATAACGGTGCATGTGATGTCGTTTCAAATAAAGCTTCAGCAGATGCCAGTTTTTCAGGGGAATGCTTATGTAAAGCAATTGCCGATTCGTGCCCCGAAAGCCACATCGTAGCGCCTGTAATAAATGTCACGACGAGTCCTAACAGTAGTCCTTTTTTATGATATGCTACTTCACGTTCACTTACATTCTTCTTTAATAATTTAAATCCGGCGATAGAGGCAATGACGGCAGCTCCAGTTGCGTAGGCTGTAATCACAACATGGAATGCGCTCGTGCCAAAACTCGGATTAAAGAAAGCTTTCCACGGATCAACGTTAAAAACTGATCCATCTGGCCCCATTGAAAAGCCCGCGGGTGTATTCATCCATGTATTTGCCGATGTAATAAGCACGGCGGATGCCGTGGCACCAATCATGACGAAGAATAGCGAGATTAATCTCATGAATGGAGGTAGTTTGTCAGCTGCATATACATAAATGGACATGAACAAAGCCTCTAAAAAGAAGGCGAAAATCTCAATTTGAAAGGGCACAGAAATAACCTGCCCAACAATTTTAGCAAAACCAGGCCAAAGCAGTGAGATTTGCACACCAACGATTGTTCCAGTTGGAATTGCTACACCAAGAAGGATGGCAAAGGCCTTTGTCCATCTTTTCGCCATAATGGCGTAGTCGGAATCTTTCTTCCAGTGATAGAGTATTTCACTTATAAAAATCATTAATGAAAGTCCGACACCAAGTGTTGCGAAGATAATGTGGAATGCTAGTGAAGAACCGAAAAATGCTCTTGCTAATGTTACCGTATCCATATGTAAACTCCTCTTCTTTTTTGCCATTATTTTCTGATTGAATTGGAAGATTTATTCAAAAAAACTTCCAAAAATATATATGTATTTAAAAAGTGGATATGATAATATTATGTTTGAATATTCTAAATAGAAAGAAGTTAATGTTTAATAATATTTTATTTGTTTTTTAGTAAGGAATATTTTATAATCTTTTATGCGAACATAAGTTCTGATTTTGAAGTGAAGAAGTTTATGTGAAATGGAGAGGATGTTTTATGTATCCTGAAGTCATTAAAAAGATGGCATTTTCAAAAGAGCATAGAGATTTATTATTGAAGCTGTATAATAAAGAGATTACGCGTAGTGAGTATGATCGACTCGTGGAATCGCTATATAGACCTTCTAAAGAGGCTTGTGAGAGATAGAGGAACGGGAGACAATCTAATAGATTGTCTTTTTTACATTTACGTATGTTCTGGTAAAATTAAGGATAGCCTTACTAGGGAGGTGAAAAGTTTGCGGAAACGTATATATATAGTGATTGGAGTTATTCTTTTAATCGCTTTAGGTGGAATTGTATTTTGGTCAGCTTTGCAAGGAAACCGTACGGAACATTTTATTTTAAGACATATGGTGAATGAAAATGGGACGCTTGCTACATATCGTTTAGAAGATACAAAAGCAGGTACCGGTGAAGCGAAAGGCCGAGAAGCTTTATCGGAATCAGCAGGACTATGGCTGCAATATACACTCGATAAAGACGATCAAGCGTTATTCGATGAACAAGTTAAGGTTATTCAAAATAACTTTGTACATAAGAACCAAGTTGTTTTATGGAAAATCTCTGAAAAGGGAGAAATGCAGTCAGCTACAAATGCACTTATTGATGATCTCCGTATTATAGAACAGTTATATCGCGCTTATGAAATGTACAAGGAAGAGCGCTATAAAAACTTGGCAGATCAATTGAGTGATGCTGTAATTCGTTATAATAAGAAAGGTAATTATTATGTTGATTATTATGATGCAGATGCAAGGAAACAAAATGATTTTGCAACAACGTCATATATAAATCCGCGCGCATTCTCCTATATGAAAAAGTATGGAAAAGTTTCTGCTCAGCAATATGAGGAAGTCGTTCAATTTTTAGCAGATTATCCAAGGCATGGATGGGCATTCCCGAAAGAGTATAAAGCAGATGGTACATTTACGTACGACAAAGAAGTGAATCTTATTGACCAATCATACGTTGCATATCATCGTAGTTTAGGTGGCCTTTCATCAGATGCTTATTTGGAGTTTATAAAGAAGAAATTCCAGGAGGATGGAAAGTTATACGGCCGTTACAATTTAGAAACGGGAAAACAAACTGTGAATTATGAATCGCCAGCCGCTTACGGATTAACGATTTTGTACGTACTACAAACAGGTGATACAAAGTTTGCAAAGGAATTATATGATCATATGGCCACATTCCGAAATGACAACGTATTTAGTAGATATTACGGTGGATATGTAACAGGCGAAAATAACAATACGCATATTTTTGATAATGTTTTGCCGCTTTTAGCTGAAATAGAATTAGAGAAGAGTGAAAAATAAAAGGTGCCACCCTATGGGGATGGCACCTTTTATTTTTTGATATCATTTTAAGTCCTAATATTGGAGAAGTACTCAATCACGAATTCACGGAATTTCTGAGCAGTTTTCGATAAGTAACGTTTTTTTGACCAGCTTAAGCCAATCGTTCTCTCACAATTTGGTTCAATAATACGTAACTTATTTAATGCTAAAGTAGAGTTTTTTAATAAAGTTAAACTTGGGACAAAGGCGATGCCGAGGCCTTGCTTAATCAGGTCGCTAATCACGGTTGGTTCGTCTACTTCAAAAGCAATATGTGGAGTGAAGCCAGCTTCTTTACAAAATTCATCTGTTAAGTGCCGAAATCCATAACCAGTGTTCATACTAATAAACGGTTCGTCCTTTACTTCATGCAGATATACACTTTTACGTTCTGATAAACGGTGCCCTGAAGGGACGACTAAGAAAATTTCTTCTGTAATAAGTGGTTCCCAAATAATCTCCTCGCCTTCAATTGGCACAGAAGAAATGCAAAAGTCAATTTCTATATTATCTAGTTGTCGTTTCATAGAAGGAGTAGATGCGAGAAACTGTTGGAATCGAATGTTAGGATGTTCTAGTAAAAAAGAACCAATTAGTTCGGGTAATATTCTTGGAATAGAAACAGCCAGCGTAATAGAGCTTTGTTGTAAGTTAGCTAAATCTTTAATTTCTCGTTCGCCTTCACTTAATTCATGAAAAATGCGCTCTACTCGTTTTAAAAATACTTTCCCGAAAGAGTTTAATGTAATTTGTCGCCCTTGGCGGTCAAATAACGGAACGCCTAAGTCCTTTTCTAATCTAGCAATTGTTTTGCTGAGCGAAGGCTGCGCGATATGCAATTCTTCAGCGGCTTTTGTCATATGCTCTAATCGTGCAACTGTTTGAAAGTATTTTAGTTGAAGAAGTTCCATTTTGACTCTCCTTTCTATAGACCAAAAGGAATGGATTGATAATTAAAGATGTATTATACAGTATGGAAATGGACGTGTATAGTAAATCTGTTAAACCATTCTAATGGTGTGAAATTCGGAGAAGGAGTATGTTTCATGAAAGGAATTCAACTTGTATTTAAAGATTGGAAAGCGATGTGGCACCATAAACATGGGCGTATCGCTTTAATTTTTTTGTTAATCGTTCCTTTAATTTATTCAGGGTTCTTTTTAGCTGGATATTGGGATCCATACGGAAAATTAGATAAATTACCTGTTGCAATTGTAAATTTAGATAAGGGTGCTGCAATGGATGAGAAAATAATTCGTGCAGGAGACGATTTTGTAAAAAATTTAAAAGAGAATAAGGAACTGGCTTTTCATTTCGTATCAGAAAAAAATGCTGAGGAAGGGCTAAAAGAAGATAAGTACTATATGGTTGTTACGATTCCAGAGGATTTCTCTAAAAAGGTAAGTACACTTATGGATGAGAAACCAGAACCAGCACAATTGCAGTACAAAGTAAATCCGGGTAAAAACTTTGTAGCAGCGCAAATTGGAACGACAGCTGTTGAAAATATGAAAACAAAAATTTCAAATAGTATTACGAAATCTTATACAGAAGGTGTCTTTTCAAAGTTTCAAGACTTAGCACAAGGGTTGAGTGATGCAAGTAATGGTGCTGGGAAGTTACATGAAGGAACGACAGATGCAAGAAATGGGGCAAATCAGCTTGCAGATGGTATTCATCGTTTAAGTGACGGGATATCAAAAGTGAAAGAGGGAAGTGAAAAACTTGCTTCTAGCAAATCAGCCTTAACTGATGGAGCGAATGAGCTAAGTCAAGGAGCAACCTCACTTCATAGCGGTATGGAGTTATTGACGCAAGGTGAAAAAAACTTACAATCAGGGGTTAGTGAATTAAATGCTGGTACAAATGAATGGGTGAACGGAAGTGAGAAACTGGCTGAAGGGCAAGCGAAAGCGGACAATGCAGCAAATAGTGTAAAACAACAATTAGAAGAGTACGTGAAAAGTCATCCAGAGGTGCAGCAAGATCCTGCTTTTCAAAAGATTATCGCTACTTCTAATGGATTAGCTCAAGCAACAAACACTTTAAATAATAGTCAGAAACAATTGACACAAGGTGCACAGAAGCTTGCAGATGGTCAGCATAAGGTTGAAGAAGGTATGAATACATTCGGAGTTAAGTTAAATGAAGCTACTGCTGGAACGAAAAAGATAGCAGATGGTGCTACAAATTTAGCTAGTGGATTTACGAAATGGGGAGCTGGATTTACATCATTACAAGAAGGTGTAAATCAACTTGCGAGCGGGGGAACAGAGCTGAATCATGGTGCTGATCAGTTAACGAACGGACTTGTTAAACTTGACGATGGTGCGAAAGAACTTTCTACGAAATTAGGAGAGGGCGCAGAGAAGATAGCGGATGTTCGCAATGATGATGCACGCAATACGATGTTCTCAGAGCCGGTTCAATTAGTGAAGTCAACAGTTTCTGACGTGCCTAATTACGGTTCAGGTATTGCACCATATTTCTTATCGCTTGCATTTTATGTTGGCGGAATTATGGCATCGAATATTTTACCGCTTGGCCGTAGACAAAATATGAAAGTAAGCGGAACGGTACATTTTATTAATAAATTAGGGTTAGTATATGTAATTGGACTTATTCAAGCATTACTTGTGGATGTGGTTGTGCTAGGAGTTATGAAATTAGAAGTTGCAAGTGTGCCACTCTTTGTTTTATCAAGTATCGTTATTTCCTTTACGTTCATGACGTTTATTCTTATGTTAGTAACGGTGTTTGGTCTTGTTGGAAAGTTCTTAGCGGTAACGCTTCTCGTCTTGCAATTAGCGACGAGCGGTGGGACTTTCCCAGGAGAATTAAATATAGCTGTTCTTAGCAAGATTGGACAATTTCTCCCAATGTCCCATTCTCTTAGAGGATTGCAAGATGTGATTTCTTTAGGAGATTGGTCGCAATTACAAATGCAAATTTTAATATTGTTATGCTATCTCGTTATTGCTGGTGGAATTGCTTGGATCACGAGCCATATACAACATAGAGAAACGAATGCAGAACAAGTTTCTTAAAATGAAAGAAGCTATCCGGTTTTTTCGGATAGCTTCTTTTTTATTTGCGTTCCATTACCGCAAAGTAATTGTTTTCGTTATCAGCGAAGTTAAAAGCTCTGCCAGTAGGTAAATCTACAACTTGTCCAACAGTAACGTTTTTCTCAGAAAGATCTTTATACAGTTGATCTAAGTTGTTAGAGAAGAACATAAGTGAAGGTGTATGTAAGTTTAATTCAGGTTGCATTTTTGCAATTAACTCTTTATCGTGAAGGACGATGCTTGTGCCTGCTTCTTTTGACGGCGCAATTTCAATCCAGCGAAAACCTTGTCCGTTATTTTCTTCCGCAATAATTTGGAATCCTACTGTTTCAGTCCAAAATTGTACTGCTTCATCTTGATTATTTACATATAGCATAATTTGTCCAATTTGATTAATCATAGGTGTGTCCTACTTTCTTTTCTTTTATGGAATTCTATTATATCAAAGATATGGTTTGAATACCTTTTCGTGACTTTTCCGAAATACAATCTTCGCCCATTTCATATTTGTCGTAGGAGAAGGTCCTGTAATCCATGTATGAAATGGTAGTGTACTGCATATGACCATTGTTGAAATCGAGATTGTGGCTGTTATTGTAAATAATAATAAGCTATACAATATTGTGTTTTCTTGCAGCGTGAATAAAGAAAGAAACTTTGTACATAGTTGCAAGAAAAAAAAGTGAGCTAAATAAGCACCGTACGTGTAATTCCCGATAAATCGTAAAGCTTTATATAAGAAACCGCGTCGCTGTACGATTGTAATAGATAGCACGTAAAGTATGATAATTTCGCATACGATATATAAAAACATAGACGGTTTTAAATAAGTCGAAACGGTTAAATGAATAGAGTTTGCTCCGTAAAAACTAAATAACTCATAATTAATGAATAAAAATAAGACGAAAAATAATATTGTGATAAGCGGGATATGTTTTATGACAAATGTACGCCACGCTTTTAGTGCGACAGCAGCGATTCCTCCCATGACGAAATAGAACGAATATAAGAAGAAGGAACGATCTGTATAATGTAAAATTGTTGAGCTAGTCAATTTCTCTCCATTAAAAATGTAGTGCGAAGAATACCACATTAAGAGGAAATATAGAGAAGCAAAGACGGTCATATATTTATATATGTCTTTTTTATTTTCTATTCGTTTTTGAAACCAATAAAATAGTGTGCACAGTAAAGGGAACAGTAGGTGAATTTGAAACATCATAATCACGTACCAAAGATGAGGTGCGGCTGTTCCGAGTAATAAACTTTTTATTCCGCTTTGTAGTGTAATCATATCGTTTGTTGTTAATAAGTAAAGAATAGACCAGAAGAGATAAGGAATGAGTAAATGTGCGGCTTTTTCAGAAATATATTCTTTGTATACTAATTGCTTTGTATAGTGACGAATTAAGTGGAAGCCGACGATAAATATGAATGCAGGTGCTGAAAATTTTGCAAGGTTAAATAGCATGCCCATAATGAGGGATTGCTCAAGTAAGACATTTCCTTGATTCATTGTATATAATAAGGAACTTTGCAAAACGACAGCAAGGAATGCAATGCTTTGCAAAACTTTAAATTCTGGTGCGCTTTGAGTCATTATGTCCACATCTCCTTTTCCATACATGATTATAGTACGGAGAATGGATGATGGGTGTGGAATATTTGTGAAGATTTTAACAAATTTGTGGCGGAATAGATTATATCGACGATTTTTCGGATATATCGTTCATAACTTCAAATATATCAACGATTTTTTCAATATATCGACGTTTCGACAAGGAATATCGACTTATCAACAAATAACGACAAAAAGAGGATGCTCAAAACGAGCATCCTCTTTTTATCTATTAAGCAAATTTGTTTTTGATCCAGTTCTTACCTTCTACAAGGCGAGCTGTCATTACGGCACAAGCGTTATCTGCTGTTACGTTTAACATCGTTGCAGGAGGATCAATGATTGTACTAATCGCTGCAATAATTGGTAATGCTTCTGGCGGGAAGCCGTATAGGGAAACGATTAACATTTCACCAATCATACCGCCGCCTGGAATAGCGCCCATTACTGTTCCTACTAATAAAGAAACAACAAGTGCGATTGCTAATGTTTTTGGTCCTTCGAATTCCATGTTGAAAATACCGAATAAGAAAGCAATTTTTAATACGCCACCTAAAACAGAGCCGTCTTTATGAAGTGTAGATCCAAGAAGGACAACTGTTTCACGAACGTCAGAAGAGATACCCATTTTCTTCGTTGCTTCTAAGTTCGCTGGAATACTTGCGGCACTACTACAAGTTGCAAGAGATGTAACTGTAGGAGAGACCATGTTCTTCCAAAATACTTGTACACCTTGCTTGCGACCTGCAAGGTATGCATAGAACGTAAAGAATACAAAGAAGTAAATAAGAGACGCTGGATAGTATACCATTGCTGCTCGGAAGTAAGTTCCAAGAAGCTGTGGTCCGAATTCACCAACTAATGCTGCGAAGTAAGCAGCAAGTCCGATTGGAGCGTAGTACATAATGAAAGATACGACTTTCATTGAAATTTCTGCACCAGCTTGTAAGAATGTAGCGAATGGTTTTCCTTTTTCACCAACTGCTGAAGTTGCAACCCCCATTAAGATAGAGAAGAAAATAAGAGCTAACATATTTTCACGAGATAGTAACTTCGAGAAGTCAGATACTGTTAGAATACCGACGATTTGATCTGCAACACTAACTGCTTTTTCAGCTTTGTCAGGTTGGGTTAGTTCTAATACAACACCTTGTGCTGGCGGGAATACTTTCACGACAATAATCATAAAAATAGCAGCTAAAATACTTGTAAATAAGAAAGTCCCAGCCATACTAGACATAATTTTACCGAAACGTTTTAATCCATCCATATTAGCAATAGATGACGCGATGCTAAAGAACACTAACGGTACAACAATCGTAAACATTAAGTTTAAGAAAATGTCACCAAGCGGCTTTAAAGCAACTGCATCGGCACCCATGAAATAACCAATGAAACCACCAATTAGGATAGAAGATAATAAAATAAGTGGAAAGCGATATGCCTTCATAAATATATCCTCCTATCAATTAAAAAAATCATACTGAATTATTATAGCGAGTTAGAGCCCTCTTTACTAGGAGAATACCGATAGATGGAATAGCGCGAAAACCGAGAAATTTTTGTTTTTAAGCTCGGCATACAGCAGGCAATCTAGACATATATATTTGTAACCTAGTGGTGGCAAGGTATGCACCGTAACTTAGGTTTGGAAAAGGGGGAGGGGAAAGGGATGAATATTTTACTTTGCTGTGCAGCGGGAATGTCTTCCAGTTTGATTGTTACAAAAATGGAGAAAGCAGCAGAGGCAAAAGGGATAGAGGTAAAGATTTGGGCTGTATCAGGTTCTGAAGTAAATAGCCATATTGATAAAGCAGATGTACTTTTACTTGGACCGCAAGTACGTTATTTATTACCGAAAATGAAAGAATTATGTAAGGAGAAAGGAGTACCTGTTGATGTCATTCAATCCGTCCATTACGGACTTTGTAATGGAGAAGCTATCTTGCAAGCAGCTTTGTCAATGAAACCATGAGGAGAGTGGGATAGATGATACGGTTTTTAGAGAAATATGTAATGCCGGTAGCAGGAAAGGTTGCAGAGCAGAGGCATTTGCTAGCAATTCGTGATGGACTTGTATTGACGATGCCGTTCTTAATTATAGGATCAATTTTTCTTATTATTAGTACATTACCAATCCCTGGGTATAGTGAATTCATGGCGAGTTTGTTCGGGAAAAACTGGAACGTAGCATTAGGGTATCCAGTTAGTGCAACTTTTAATATAATGGCTTTAATAGCTGTTTTTGGAATCGCTTACAGGCTGGGAGAATATTATAAAGTGGACGCTTTAGCATCCGGGGCATTGTCGCTTGTGACATTTTTACTTGCAACTCCATTTCAAGTTGCATATATCATGCCGGGTACGAAAGAAAGTATACTGGTAGATGGAGTAATTCCAGCGGCATTAATGGGAAGCCAAGGTTTATTTGTAGCGATGATTATTGCAATTATATCTACTGAAATATACCGATTTCTTGTACAAAAAAAGATGATTATAAAAATGCCTGAGACAGTTCCACCGGCAGTAACGCGTTCATTTGCAGCGCTTATTCCTGGGTTTATTGTTGTGACAGTTGTTTGGATCATTAGATTGATTTTTGAACACACAACTTTCGGAAGCATTCATAATGTTGTAGGGAAGCTACTGCAAGAACCGCTGAGTATACTTGGTGCTAGTCTTTGGGGAGCAGTTATAGCGGTTATTCTCGTTCATGTCCTTTGGGCGTGTGGAATTCATGGAGCTACAATTGTGGGCGGTGTAATGAGCCCGATTTGGTTATCGTTAATGGATCAGAACCGGATTGCTTTTCAAGCGGGCCAAGATGTACCGAACACGATTACTGCACAGTTTTTTGATTTATGGATTTATATGGGCGGTTCTGGTGCAACATTAGCCTTAGTTGTCGGAATGTTATTGTTTGCACGAAGTCAGCAATTAAAAAGTTTAGGACGATTGTCAATTGCACCTGGTATCTTTAATATTAATGAAATGGTAACTTTCGGTATGCCAATTGTCATGAATCCACTTTTACTTATTCCATTTATAGTAGTTCCTGTTGTATTAACGATTGTTTCTTATTTCGCAATGGAATGGGGATTGGTAGCTCGCCCAAGTGGTGCTGCTGTAACATGGACGACACCAATTCTATTTAGTGGATATTTAGGATCGGGTGGCAAAATTTCAGGTGTGATTTTGCAACTCGTTAACTTTGCACTAGCGTTCGTCATATATTTACCGTTCTTAAAAATATGGGATAAACAAAAAATAGCGGAAGAAAAGGGGGAGTAGAGAACTAAAATGGATACGATAGAAACGAAGGCTTTTCATTTAATTTTGCATGGGGGAAATGCGAGAAGTTGCTCAATGGAAGCAATTGATTGTGCAAAGCGTGGAGAATTTACAGAAGCAGAAGCGAAATTACAAGAAGCGTTAGAAGAATTAAAAGAGGCGCACCGTGTACAAACGGATCTCATACAGAAAGAAGCTGGTGGTGAAAAGACCGAAGTCACCCTTCTGATGGTGCACGCGCAAGATCATTTAATGAATGCAATTACGGTGAAGGAATTAGCGAGTGAATTTGTAGAATTATATAGGAAGATGTCAATATCTGAATGAACCTTGCGTATGCAAGGTTTTTTATTTCATTAAATAGAGGGTAAAAACACTAAAAATTTTTTTTAGTGTTTTTTTGTTTTAAATACAACTAGACAACTAAACACTAATCTATTTTCATACAGTTATGTGTTAAAAGCGTGTTGTTTTATAACACACTGTGTGTTTTTTGGTCGACACACTAATTGAAAGCGTTAACACACAAAGGAAATGGTCGAAAAAGTGCTGATTTTAGTGGTTTTAAAAAGTTGGCACGCTAATTGCATTAATAAATAGCGTAAAGAAAAATAAATAAAACATAAAATTTTTATACTACACAAGGGGGATTTTCAAATGAATATTTTATTATGTTGCTCAGCAGGGATGTCTACAAGTTTACTAGTTACAAAAATGGAAGCGGCTGCAAAAGCTCGCGGTCTAGAAGGAAAGATTTGGGCTGTATCTGGGGATGCAGTAAAAACAAATATCGATCAAGCAGACGTATTATTATTAGGACCACAAGTTCGTTACATGCTTTCTTCAATGAAAACGCTTGCTGATGAGAAAAACGTTGGAATCGACGTTATCAATCCAATGCACTACGGCATGATGAATGGAGAGGCAGTTTTAGATCACGCATTAACACTTAAAAAATAATTAGGGGGGAAGTAAAATGCAAAAGTTTATTGCATTTATGGAGAAGTACATGGTTCCGATTGCTGGTAAAATCGGATCGCAACGTCACTTAGCTGCGATTCGAGATGGATTTATTGCAGTTATGCCACTTATTTTAGTTGGTTCGATGGCAGTACTAGTTAATGGTTTACCAATTCCAGCATTCCAAAATTTTATGAAAGATTTATTCGGTGAAACTTGGACACAAATTGGTGCTGGTATGTGGACAGGGTCCTTCGGGGTATTAGCTCTGATGGTGGCGGTTACCATAAGTTATAACTTAGCAAAATCTTACGGTGTTGATGGATTGTCAGCAGGTATTATTTCGTTTGGTGCATTAATTATTCTTACACCAACAACACCAAAAGAAGCTGGAATAAATATGCTTTGGACAGGCGCACAGGGTTTGTTCGTTTCACTTATTGTCTCCATACTCGTAACGGAGGTATTCCGCTTCTTTGTTCAAAGAAACATTACAATTAAAATGCCTGACGGTGTACCACCAGCAGTAATGAAATCTTTCGCTGCTTTAGTTCCAGCATTTGTGATTTTAACAGGTATTGCAAGTATTCAATTAGCAGTAAAACTAGCAGGTACAAGTGTTCATGAGTATATCTTTAATACATTACAAGTTCCATTACAAGGTTTAGCGGGTACGTTACCAAGTGCAATCTTTATTGCGTTATTAGTACATGTACTTTGGTTCTTCGGTTTACATGGTCCAAATATTGTTGGTGGTATTATTGAGCCACTTTATTTACCAGCATTAGAGAAAAATATTAAGTTATTCCAAGATGGTACATCTGCATTTGATGTTCCAAACATTATTACAAAACCATTCTTTGATACTTTCGTATATCTTGGTGGTTCTGGTGCAACATTAGCGTTTTTAGTCGTTGTATTAATTGTAGCGAAAAGTGCACAATTACGCGGTGTATCTCGTCTATCAATTGGACCTGGTGCATTTAACATTAACGAACCAGTAATCTTTGGTACACCAATCGTATTAAATCCAATTTTATTCATCCCGTTCGTATTAACACCTGTTGTGTTAGTTATTACATCTTATACAGCAATTTACTTAGGATGGGTACCAAAAACAGTAGCGATGGTTCCATGGAACGTTCCACCAATTATTAGTGGGTATCTTGTAACAGGTTTACATCCTTCTGGTGCGATTTTACAATTATTCAACTTTGTTGTTGCAATGGCGATTTACTTCCCATTCGTTGTCGCATGCGATCGTTCAGTTATCCGTACTGAGAAAGCAGCACAAGGAAATAACAACTCTGTACCTATGTAACACAGTAATTGTTCTCACAGATAACACTATCTGTGAGGACAATCACCTTTATATCATGTTCAAAAAGATGAGAACCATCTACAAGAACACCAAACTATCATTCATAAATTAATACTTTAATAGACATGTTCAAACTGAAGGGGTATTTCAATCGGTTGAACCATAATAGAGAGGGCGGTAATTATGATGACTACAGCAGAACAAATTCCATTCCAATTAATTTTAAATAGTGGTAATGCACGAAGCTTTGCGATGGAGGCACTTCAATTTGCCAAACAGGGGAAAATGGCAGAAGCTGATGAAGCGATGGCAAAGGCGAAAGAAGCGATTAATGAAGCGCATCATTTTCAAACGGAGCTCATACAATCAGAAGCAAGAGGAGAAAAAACAGAGGTTAGTGTTCTTTTAATTCACGCACAAGATCATTTAATGAATGCGATTACAGTAAAAGAATTAGCAGCAGAGTTTATCGATCTTTATAAAAAGCTTGAAGCGAAAGGGGAATAAAGCATGACTGGAATTAAAATTGCTACAATCGGCGGTGGATCTAGTTATACACCAGAGTTAATTGAAGGATTTATTAAGCGTTATGATGAGCTTCCTGTTCGTGAAATTTGGTTAGTAGATATTGAGGCAGGAAAAGAAAAGTTAGAAATCGTTGGTAACTTAGCGAAACGTATGGTGAAAAAATCTGGTTTACCAATTGAGGTACATTTAACGCTTGATCGTCGCGAAGCATTAAAAGATGCTGACTTCGTAACGACGCAGCTTCGCGTAGGTTTATTAGAAGCTCGCGCAAAAGATGAAGCAATCCCGTTAAAATATGATGTAATTGGTCAGGAAACGAATGGTCCTGGTGGTTTATTCAAAGCATTGAGAACGATTCCTGTTATTTTAGACATTTGTAAGGACATGGAGGAGCTTTGTCCGAATGCATGGTTAATTAACTTTGCAAACCCAGCTGGTATGGTAACAGAAGCTGTTCTTCGTTATACAAATATTCAAAGAGTAGTTGGTCTATGTAACGTTCCAATCGGAATCCGTATGGGTCTTGCAAAATTACTTGAAGTAGATGCAAGTCGTGTACATGTGGACTTCGCAGGTTTAAACCATATGGTATACGGACTAGACGTATATTTAGATGGCGTAAGTGTAATGGATCGTGTGTTAGAACTTGTAACAGATCCAGAAAAGCAAATTACGATGGAAAATATTGCTGCGCTTAACTGGGAGCCTGACTTTATTCGTGGCCTTCGTGCAATTCCATGTCCATACCATCGTTACTACTACAAAACACGTGAAATGCTAGAAGAAGAGAAAGAAGCTTCGGTTGAAAAAGGTACACGTGCAGAAGTAGTAAAACAATTAGAAGATGATTTATTCGAGTTATATAAAGACCCGAATTTAGATATTAAACCACCACAATTAGAAAAACGTGGAGGCGCTTATTATAGTGACGCAGCATGTAGCTTAATTACGTCTATTTATAATAATAAAGGTGATATCCAGCCTGTTAATACACGAAACAACGGAACAATTGCAAGCTTGCCACATGATTCGGCTGTTGAAGTGAACTGTATTATTACGAAAGAAGGTCCAAAACCAATTGCAGTTGGAGATCTTCCAGTACCAGTTCGCGGTTTAGTACAACAAATTAAATCATTCGAGCGCACAACAATTGAAGCTGCTGTTACAGGGGATTATCATAAAGCGCTGCTTGCTATGACAATTAATCCACTTGTACCATCAGATAAAGTGGCAAAACAAATTTTAGATGAAATGTTGGAAGCACATAAAGAACATCTTCCGCAGTTCTTCAAAAAGGTAGAGAAATAAAGCGGCGCTATTTAGCCCGCTTTTTTTACTCTATTAGGAGGTATTACGATGATTAAGTTAATTGTAAACGCAGATGATTTCGGTCTTACAGAAGGTACAAATTACGGTATTATTGATGGGCATATAAATGGACTTGTAAATTCAACGACGATGATGATGAATATGCCAGGAACAGAGCATGCGGTACGTTTAGCGAAAGAATATAACACATTAGGAGTAGGCGTACATCTCGTATTAACAGCAGGGAAACCGCTTCTTGGAGATGTACCATCACTTGTAAGTAGCGATGGATTGTTTCATAAACAAAGCATCGTATGGGAAGGGAAGATAAATCCGGAAGAAGTCGAGAGAGAATGGACTGTTCAAATTGAGAAATTCTTATCTTACGGATTAACGCCAACTCATTTAGATAGTCATCACCATGTGCACGGATTACCGATTTTGCACGATGTTCTTGAGAGATTAGCGGCTACATATAATGTTCCGATCCGTCGTTGTGAGGAAGAGCGAGCAGTACGCCCGTTTTCTGACGTATTTTACAGTGACTTTTACGCGGATGGTGTGAAGGAAGATTACTTTGTGAAGTTAAAAGAAAGAGTACAAGGTGAACAAACGGTGGAAATTATGGTTCATCCAGCGTATATTGATCCAGAGCTTGTGAAACGTTCTTCTTACGTAATGGATCGCGTGAAAGAATTGTGTATTTTAACAGAGAGCGAGTTGCCTGAAGGAATAGAGCTTGTGAAGTTTTAATAGAAAAACGACGGCTATATCATGCCGTCGTTTTTTCTATTTATAAAATGGATAGAATATATCCGCCAAAGGCTCCGAGTATAACGATAACCCAAGGTGGTGTTTTCCAAAAAGCGAGCAAGCAAAAGAGAAGAGACGCAAAAACAAAATCTACAGCGTTCATAATTGTGCTTGTCCAAATAGGATTATAAAAAGCGGCAATTAAAATACCAACAACAGCCGCATTGACTCCAAGTAGTGCGCCTTGTATGAAAGATATTTTTCTCACACTGTTCCAAAATGGTAAAACACCAATAACGAGTAAGAAAGCAGGAAGAAAAATCGCAATTGTTGCAAGTATGGCCCCAAGCGTCCCGTTTAACAATGCTCCTATATAAGAGGCGAATGTAAATAGTGGTCCTGGCATTGCTTGTGTTAATCCGTATCCAGCCAGGAACTGTTCTTTCGTCAGCATTCCGTTTTGTACGAACTCACCTTCAAGAAGAGGTAGCACGACGTGTCCGCCTCCAAATACAAGTGCACCAGAGCGATAAAAACTATCAAATAAAGCGATGTAATAAGAGAACGGTCTTAATATTGGTAGCAGTAGTAATAGTCCAAAGAATAAGATGAGACAAGAAACTGCTATCTTTTTTGAAATAGGTACTTTTATATGTTGAGATTGGCTAATTGGTTGGTTGCGATATAAAAGCCAGCCGATACAGCCAGATATGATAATGAGAGTGACTTGTGTCCAGCTACTTGGCCATAATAGGGCGATTGAGGCAGTTGCAATTGCAATCGTCGCACGATTTCGGTCTGGTGTTAATTTTTGCGCCATTCCCCATATGGCATGAGCGACAATAGCGACTGCTACAACTTTTAGTCCATGAATCCAGCCAATACTTCCAAGATCGAACTGATTAAGGAATGAGGCGAAGAAAACTAAAACAAGCACAGACGGTAAAGTGAATCCAATCCATGAAATAATAGCTCCGAATACCCCGCCTCTTAATAATCCAACGCCCATACCGACTTGGCTGCTAGCAGGACCAGGGAGGAATTGGCATAGTGCTACTAAATCTCCATAGCTTCGTTCATCCATCCATTTTCTTTTTTGTACATATTCGTGGTGGAAATAGCCGAGATGGGCGACAGGTCCACCAAACGAAGTAAGTCCTAATTTAAATGAGACGAGAAAAATCTCTAATAATGTGTGAAAAGTGTATTTGTTTTTTTTCAAAACGACCTCCGAGAATGTGTTTTCTAAATGCATTATACAGGAGGTAGTAAAGCAAAAGAAACGATTCTAATGTAAAGATTGTGTGAATCTTTTCTTCGTAATTAACACTTGAAAAAGTCATAAATGATTATGTATAAACCATAAAGTAGTAGAAGTAGTGCTGGGAAATTTATATGAGGAGAATGCCCGTATGACAACACATTTCTTTGCGAGGTTAACAGGAAAAAGGGAAATACCTCCTGTAAATACAGAAGCTTTTGGCGTAGCAGAGTTTATATTTAGTGAGGATTTAAAGAAGTTGCAATATCGGGTCATATTGAAAAACATCGAAAAAGTTACATCATGCCAAATTCATTTAGGGAAAACAGATCAAATTGGTCCAATTGTTTTAAGTTTATTTGGTCCATTAAAGCAAGGTATTAGTGTTAATGAAGGAGTCGTCACTGGTGTAGTTAATGTGGGGGATTTTGAAGGGCCTTTACAGGGGCGAGCGTTTGATAGCTTACTGCAAGAGATCATTCAGGCGAATGTATATGTAAATGTTTATACGAAGTCTAATAAGAAAGGCGAAATCAGGGGGAGAATTAGGAAAGTAAAGAAGTAGAAAAAAGGCTGTTCATCTGGAACAGCCTTTTTTGCTATAAGGTACAAATTTTAGTGAATATAGCCGGTAAATCGATATATCTTGAAAATCGCCGATAAAATCCGAGTTACGGTCGATATACTACAAAACTGCCTCAATTAATTTTTTACAGGCTGATTTTTAATGAAGAAGTCCATAACATAAAACACTTCGTCATCAGGTATTTGTATTTCAAATGTATTTTCAATTGGCTGCAATGCTTTTTTTACTTTCATATACATCCAGTATTCATCTTGTCTTCGTTTCTCTTTATCCGGATGAGGGAGGAGGCTTTCTCCTTTTTGAAGACGGTCAACCATACAGCTCATATGCAGAATAACACCCATTAAACTATCAGGAGTTAGCTGTAAGGAAATTAATTCTTGAATTGTATTTAATGCGTATCGAATTGTTTTAATAAGTAGTGCTCCGTCGTTACGCTGCATTTGTTGTTCAAGAATATCAGCCATTTTTGCATATGTTTCTTCATACGTAATTAATTCTTGAATTGGCTGAATCGCTGTGTAGTTTACAATGTCTTGGAAATGATAAGTTAAGCATGGCACCTGCACATCGAAATTCGTGACGATACAAATGATATTCCGCTCTTTTTTTATGTTCTCAATCATTTTCGTTAAATCTTTTTCATGGACGATACTAATTGGAATGATTTCAATTAAGTCTTTGTCAAATCGCAAATAGTTCTCCAACATTTTCTGAATAGCTAAAGCACTGCCTTCCCCAGTTAAACAAGCTGTTAAAATAACAGATTTCATTGGTGATAATGGCTTTTTCTTTTCTTCTTGTACGTTTAAGTAAAACGGTGTTAAGTTCTTTACTGTTTCATATAATGCATCTAACGAGTAGCCAAGCTGAGCTTTTCGAGCAGCTTCTAGTGCATGTGGAGTGCTCGTCATGGAAAGAACACGTACCGGAATTTTGAACTCAGTTTCTAATATATCACCAATATAAGCGAGAGATCCCATATCAACGAGTAAGAGAAGCCCGTTTACATTTTGGAGTGTTTTCATATACACTTTCACACGCTCTAAGAAATCTTTCGGCGATTCATGTAACGGCATATCGATACCGGTTACTTCCTCAATGCCGAGCAGTTCGTTTGCGACGTTTGCCATTTCTGTTGCTATGCCGTTGCCGTGCGCTAATATTAATACTTTTACTTCTGTTTGTGAGGCAGGAATTGGATCAACAACGAAGAACATTGTTAAAAAGCCTGCTTCATCGATAGGCATTGTTATTTGTAATTCGTCTTCCAGTAGTTGAATGCATTGCATAGCTACGGAAAAAGCTTCTTTATATTTCGTACGAATTTGATTTAATTGTGGGTGATGAATTTGTTTTCCAGCTTGTAAACGTTGTAGAGTTGTCTGTACATGTAAACTTAAAGCGAGAAATACTTTTTCATCGAATGTCTTGGATAAATGTTTTTCAGCAAGTTCAGCAATTTTTTCACAAACGGAAACGATATTACGATCTACAATTTTAAAAACATTTTCATGACTTGTTTTTTTTGACATTTGGTTAAAATATTGTACGAAAAAGCTTTGAATATCATTTTCTATTAGTAATTCTAATTCTTCCTCTTCAATACCACGAGCTTGAAGCTCTTCATATTTATAGTCAATATAATCGTAAATAGAAGACTGTTTTTCGTTTTCTGCTTTATGATTACTCCAACCTTCATCACCTGTAAATATAAATGTTTCATTCGGTATTTGGTATAGGTGACGGCTTTTTCTTTCAATGAAGAGCCCTTCCTTCATATACCAAGGTAAGTCTGTACTTGAAACATAGACAGAATCACGTTTCTTTGTCACAAAGTCAGAATAGGCTTTCGCACAGGCAATTTGTACATCCGTTTTTAATTGGCCGATGTTATTGGGACAATTGTAAAAGACGAAAGCACGCATTGCATTCGGACTAACGTGAATTTCTTTTCGCAAGCGAATTGCTTCATTTGTGAAAAATAGTTGTAGTAAAGCAAAACGTTCTTTATGTGTACGCTCACGAAGTGGTGGCAGCGTGACAGTCATTGGTATACGTCTTGTAAATGTTTTTAATAAAAATGAATTTGGTTCTTCTGTTGTAGCAGTAATGATCAATACTTGTGCTTTACGTTCGTTTTCTGTTTCTCCAAGGCGGCGATATACTCCGCGGTCAATAAAGGTGAAAAGCATTTCTTGTCCCTCTGGAGGAAGGCGATGTACTTCATCTAAGAAAAGGATCCCTTCATGTGCTTTTTCAATTAACCCTTTTTGATCACTTGCCCCTGTATACGCTCCTTTTTTAATCCCAAATAATTGCCCGAGTAGTAGCTGTGGGTTATTTGCATAATCAGCACAGTTAAAGACGATAAATGGTGCATTTTTAGGAAGCTGTTCAACTTCAATTGCATATTCGTGCATTAAAGAAGCAAACATGGATTTTCCGACGCCTGTTTCTCCGAGCAGTAAAGTATGCATACCGTTTGGAGGATAGAGAATAGAAGCTTTCGCTTTTTCAATTGCGATTTTAAGGCTCGTATTTTCAACTGCAAATGTATCTAATGAAGTTACTTCTTTTGAATGCGTTTCCAACGAAATGTTCGTTTCTATATAAAAACGAACAGGACGCGTATTTGTTTTTAATAAACGTTTATCTTTTACGAGTTTGTTTAAGTCGCTACTTACATTGGCTCGATCTAGCTGCAACAGGGTAGCGAGTTCTGATGCAGTTACACCTTCTGTATAATTGCCTTTTTGTATTGCGTTAAAAATGAGATCTATTCGTTTCATTTCTATTCACCTCGAAACTTCATCACTATTTAAAATTTTACACAAAAATGGGAAGGGTGGGAAGAGAAAAATAAAACAGCTTTAGCACATAGGCACTAAAGCTGTTACAATCTTGTGTCTTTCCAAAAGTTTACTTCGAGATGAGAAGATGGATTATAGGGAAGAAGCTTGTATCCTTGTGACTGTAAGTAATCAATTACTTGTGGCAGTATTTGTACGGTTACACTCGAATCATGCATTAAAATTACTTCGACTTGTTCATCGCTCTGATTACGTACCCTTTCTAGTATGGCAGAAGGATTGTCGTAGCTTTTCCAGTCGTATGTATCGATTGTCCAATCCCACATTTTATACTGGGCTGATACAAGTGCATCACGGTAATTCTTTTTTAAGTAAGGCATGCTACCATATGGGACACGAACGAGATGTGTATTTAATTTTGTAACTTGTTGGACAATGTTTTGAGTTTGTTCCATTTCTGTAATTAAAGCGGATGGATCACCAGTGTAAAGGCGTTTTACATCATGGGACATACTGTGAAGTCCGATATAATGTCCATCTTTAATTAATCGTTGCATTGTCTTTTTATAATGTGGTACTTTTCCACCAATAACAAAGAAAGTTGCTTTTCCGTTCTTTTCTTTTAAGATGTTTAAAATTTGCGTAGTATATTTGTTTGGTCCGTCATCAAATGTTAAGTACGCGATTTTTTTTGTAGAAGAGGAAGTTTCGGTATTTGGATGATGTTCAGCAGGGGGAATTGTAGTTGCTCCTGCATGAGATGACGCGTACATAGTAATCGTTAAAAATAAAATAATGTATTGAAATACTCGCTTGATCATAACATTCACCCTCAGTTTGACAATCAAGATGTAAAAAAGAAAATATAATCCTTTTCTTATTATGTATATCTTTCTCCAATAGTGGAACTCTCAAACAAGCTATATTTTGGAAATATAAAATAACGAATAAAAAATAGCATCCTCTTATAAGAAAGAGGATGCTATTTGAATATTTCATAATAGTAAAGGCTATACTACAATTAGTCTTCGCGTTTTTTCACTTTTTTATAAAAGGAAATAAGTGGTTTGTAACGTTCATGTACAAGTCCAATTACTTCAGCAATAATCTCTGTAAAGAAGATTAAAACGAAAAGAAGAATAATGGATAACCATAATGTCGCACTAGAGAAAATGATTGCATTTACACTAAAGAAAATACCGAATGCGTATATAATTAGTACCGTTTTACGATGAGAGAAGCCCATTGCAAGTAAACGGTGATGTAAATGCGACTTATCTGGTGCTGAAATAGGTTTTTTATTTACGATACGACGGATAATTGCAAATGTCGTATCAAATACAGGCACGCCTAAAATGATAACTGGAACGATAAAGCTGAATAGCGTTACACTTTTGTATAATCCAAGTAACGATATAACAGAAATACAGTATCCTAAAAATAGTGCTCCTGTATCTCCCATGAAAATTTTTGCTGGATGGAAGTTGTAGAATAAAAATCCAATTGTACTTGCTAATGTAATTAATGCTAGTGGTAAGATAATAGCAGCTCCAGTACCCCATGGGCTAGTGAAGGCCATATATGCTAGCGTTGCCAGTACGATAGATGAAATACCAGCGGATAATCCATCTAAGCCGTCAATTAAGTTGATGGCATTTGTAATACCTACAATCCAAAATACTGTAATTGGGTAAGCAAGCCATCCAAGTTCAGTATCCCCGAGGATTGGAATATATAATACTTGCACTAATAATCCACTTTTTACAATCATAATGGCAACTAATAGTTGTCCACCGAATTTTACCTTCGCAGATAACTCGTACATATCATCTAAAATACCGATGATTACAATGATAATCGCACCTAGCGTTATCGATAACATTCTTTGTTCGTATAAGCCACCGACAACAAATCCAACAGCCACACCAATAAATATTGCTAACCCGCCAAGACGAGGCATAATCTTTTGGTGCACTTTACGCGCGTTTGGCTTATCTGTTGCTCCTATTTTAAAAGCTAACTTAATAACTAAAGGAGTAACGACGAGTACAGTGATGAAAGATGCCAAAATGGCATAAATCACTTGTGAGTCCATTAATACCCCACCCTTTTATAGTCTAACGTAATTTTTTTTAATATATTTATCTGAAAATTATGATGTTTATTTACAGGCTCATAACATATGGTATCACAAAAAGATTAGAATTCAATCTTTTTTTCGTTTTATGGTAAAGGGAAGCAGATAGAATATATGACAATGGTATACAGAATGTTGAATCATTTGAGAAGGTTAATCGTATTGGGCTTTGGAATATGACATTTTTTCTTTCTCTTTAATAGCGAATAATTTTATTTCAATATTATAAGTGTTACACGTAGAAATGAGTAAGTTCCGTGTTAAAATGTGGGAATTTTTCAAGCCTGAACGTACAGCTTTAATCTCGGTAAAATTTCTATTGGTTTTATGGACAATATTTAATTTTACAAAAACTTAAAAAAGAATGAAGAAAGCAATTCATATAATAAAGAAGTAAAAGAGTTTTCTCATTTTTAATGTGAGAGGGGGAAGCACAGGGGAAATTCTATGTATTCGTATATTTTCTATTGTATATTCCTGTGCGAAAAGGAAATGAAAATTACGATAATAGGTACCGGATACGTTGGATTGATTACAGGAGTAGGATTGGCAGTATTGGGACATTCAGTTACATGTTTTGATATAGATGATGAGAAAATTGAACGGATAAAACAAGGGGATCTGCCTATTTATGAAGCTGGCTTATATGAATTAATACATGATGCGTGTGAGAATAATCGTTTAACTTTTACAACAAGTAAAGAAGAAGCATTTCATGATGCAGAATTTATATTTATTGCAGTTGGAACGCCATCGTTATTAGATGGGACAGCAGATTTAACATATATTCAAAATGCATGTTTTGATATTGGAGCATATGCGACTAAAGACATTATTGTTGTTACAAAAAGTACTGTTCCTGTAGGGACGAATGGTGCTATGAGGGGATGGATTGAGGAGACATTACAAAATAGGCATGAATTACATATTGTATCGAATCCCGAATTTTTACGGGAGGGTTCAGGGATTTACGATTTTTTTCAGGGAGATCGTATTGTAATTGGAGCTGATAATGAGGAAGCGGCGCGAAAAGTTGAGAATTTATATAGTAAATTACATTTGCAAACGTATGTTACAGATATAAAAAGTGCAGAGATGATTAAATACGCATCGAATGCCTTTTTAGCGACAAAAATTAGTTTTATCAATGAAATTTCAAATATATGTGAGAAGGTAGGAGCTAATGTATTAGATGTTGCAAAAGGAATGGGAATGGATAAGAGAATTGGGTCGTCTTTTTTAAATGCGGGCATTGGTTACGGGGGATCGTGTTTTCCGAAAGATACGAAAGCGCTTGTGCAAATTGCAGGGAATGTGGCGCATGATTTTCGTTTGTTAAAAGCCGTCATTGAAGTAAATAATAAACAACAGCTATTATTGATTGAGAAAGCGAAGAAAGTAATAAATATGAACAAGAAGCGGATTGCAGTGCTGGGAGCAGCATTTAAACCGAATACAGATGATATAAGAGACGCACCGTCCCTTATTATGATACAAGAATTAATGAATATAGGTGCAGACATAGTACTATATGACCCGAAGGCGATTCAAAATATGAAAAATATCTTTGGGGAGACTATACAATATAGCGAATGTATAGATGAATCGATTAGAGGAGCGAGTGCGGCTTTTATCGTGACAGAATGGGAGGCTATCCGAACGTATCCGTTAGGAAAGTACGTACAACTTATGAGAGAACCTATTTTATTTGATGGAAGAAATTGTTATACTAATGAGGATGTCAAGAAACAAGGAATAGATTATTATTCTGTTGGAAGAGAAAGTATTCATAAGAGGGATTTTTCCGTTATTCGTTAAAAAGGTATGTATTCATGTATATTCTTATATGTCATAATAGGATTTGTAACTAGTGAAAGAAAAGAGGCAATGAAATGACTGAACGTTTAAAAGTAATGACAATTTTCGGGACACGTCCAGAAGCAATTAAAATGGCACCTCTTGTATTAGAGTTGCAAAAGCATCCAGAGAAAATTGAATCAATTGTGACTGTAACAGCACAACATCGTCAAATGTTAGACCAAGTATTAAGTATCTTTGGAATTACACCAGATTTCGATTTGAATATTATGAAGGATCGCCAAACTTTAATCGATATTACAACGCGTGGTTTAGAAGGTTTGGATAAAGTAATGAAAGAAGCAAAGCCGGATATCGTACTTGTACATGGTGATACGACGACAACGTTTATTGCAAGCTTAGCTGCTTTCTATAATCAAATTCCAGTAGGTCATGTCGAGGCAGGACTTCGTACATGGGATAAATATTCTCCATACCCAGAAGAGATGAATCGTCAATTAACAGGCGTAATGGCAGATCTTCATTTCTCACCTACAGCAAAATCAGCAACGAACTTACAGAAAGAAAATAAAGATGAATCACGCATTTTCATAACAGGAAATACAGCGATTGACGCACTAAAAACGACTGTAAAAGAAACATATAGTCATCCTGTACTAGAGAAACTTGGAAGTGATCGTCTTGTACTTATGACAGCTCACCGTCGTGAAAACCTAGGAGAGCCAATGCGTAATATGTTCCGTGCAATTAAGCGTCTTGTTGATAAGCATGAAGACGTACAAGTTGTGTATCCTGTTCATATGAACCCTGTTGTTCGTGAAACTGCAAATGATATTTTAGGCGATCATGGCCGCATTCATTTAATTGAGCCGCTAGATGTAATTGATTTCCACAATGTTGCAGCTCGTTCATACTTAATGTTAACTGACTCTGGCGGGGTACAAGAGGAAGCACCATCACTCGGTGTGCCAGTTCTTGTTCTTCGTGATACAACAGAGCGTCCAGAAGGTATTGAAGCAGGTACGTTGAAATTAGCGGGAACAGACGAAGAGACAATCTTTAGCCTTGCTGATGAGTTGTTATCAGACAAAGAAGCTCATGATAAGATGTCAAAAGCGTCTAATCCGTACGGTGATGGCCGTGCATCAGAGCGTATTGTAGAAGCAATTTTAAAACACTTTAATAAATAAAAAAAAGCCAAATCGCATGCGATTTGGCTTTTTTATTGCTGATTTCTCATAATCCACTCTGCATGAGCATTCGTAGAAGGAGGGGGATCAGTTGGTGTTTTGTTCTGATTCTGATTCGTTTCTTTCTTCGCTTTCTCGTTAGAGTTAGAATTTGAAGAAGGAGTGGATTCCGTTTTTGTTGTTGAATTTTCTTGCGTGGTTACCTTTTCTCCTAGTTCTTTTTTAATTTCGTTACGTACTGCCTCAACACCGTTTGGATCTGGAAGGAAGTAATAAATACCACCTATTTTTTTGTCTTCTCCTTCAAGTTTGAGTGTTTGTATTGTAGAAGGATCAAACCCAGAAAGTTTCTTGTAAAGAGCAAGGCCATCAGAAATAGGAATGTCAGTTTTTATATATTTTCCAACGACCGCTGTTAAATCTTTAATTTTAAATACGGTAGAGGTGGAATTTAGTTTTTGAGCAACAGCAGCTAGTAATTGTCTTTGTCTAGCGGCCCGACCATAGTCACCATTTGGATCTTGCTTTCGCATACGAACGTAAGCGAGTGCTTCTTCACCATTTAATTCTTGCTGTCCTTGCTTAAATTGGATTTTTTTGTAGTAATCTACGTCTGAACGCTCCCAAAAATCGAAGGGAACATCAACAGTAACACCGCCAACAGCATCAACAATACCTTTAAATCCTTGGAAATCAATTTTAACATAATGGTCTACAGGTACTTTTAGGAAACCCTCGACAGTTTTGATTGCCATTTCTTCTCCGCCGTAAGCATGCGCAGCGTTAATTTTGTCCTCTTTATTCTTTCCGACAATTGGAACGCGACTATCACGAGGAATACTCATAAGCGAAATCTTTTGCGTTTTCGGATTAACTGTCGCAAACATTAATGAATCTGTACGACCGTTTTGACCGTCTGTTGCATAATCTTCTATACCCATAATAAGGAGTGTAAAAGGCTCCTTTGTAATTTCTACATCTTCGGTTCTCAAATCCGATTTTTCACGAGTAAAACCACTATACATCCCCATGAGAGAAGAGTAGGAATTTAATATATAAAGTCCTACACTACCAAATAAAAATAAGAAAATAAGGAAGTAGAAAAACTTTCTTCTTCGTTTCTTTTTTATTCTGCTATTTTGGAGATGATAATAACGTTCTTCCATATATAATCTCCTTAGTTCATTTGTAGGAAAGTAATTCACTACATTAATCTTTAAAGGCGATACAGTAGTTATTCTTAGATAATATCTTGTTCTAAGTACAACATATCTCCTTCTGTAATTGTACATTTCCCATTTGTTAATTCAATCATCCAATCCGTGAATGCTTGTTTTCCATCTTCTTCTACATACGTATCAAATGTGACATTTTCGAGGTAATGTATATCTTTAATGGCATATTTTGAATTACGTAATTCATTTTCAATTTTGCCAAGTAATGTGTAATCAATTTCGGTCTGCATAATACGCATTAGCTTTCGCTCGACAATACCGACATGATTAATGCCTTCGCTTGTACATTTTCCATATGCGCGAATTAATCCACCAGCGCCCAGTTTGATGCCACCAAAATAGCGGGTAACGACAACGACGGTATCTTTTAAACCGCGTTTTTTTAGTACCTCTAATATAGGTACGCCAGCTGTACCACTAGGTTCACCATCATCATTTGCTTTTTGGATTTGATCTTGTTCGCCAATTAAATACGCAGAACAATTATGTGTTGCATTCCAGTTTTGTTTTTTGATTTTTTGTATGAATTCTTGAGCTTCTTCTTCGGTTGTAGCACGACTAACATAGCAGATGAATCTTGATTTTTGAATAACAATTTCGTGTTCACCGTAGTCTTTTATTGTTAAATATTGTAATAACACTTGTATACGCCCCTATCCATCAAAATGACTAGTACTTTACATTTTAAAAGCGGGCGTTTTTATATTCAAACATTTTTTATAAATAAGCTGAAATTTTTGATGAGTATTTTACCTTTTTGTTGTAATTTGTCGAGATGATAAGTATAATTTCAAACCCGCATTTTCATGTATGGATGCACCATTTTTAGTTTTCGTGTAAAATTAGGAAATAAAAACTTTTTTATAAGGCAGGTACGAAAATGAAAACAGCTATTGTTACTGATAGTACAGCATATATACCGAAGCATATTCGTGATGAACTCAATATATATATGATTCCATTAAACGTTGTGTTTGGAACGGAATCTTATCAAGAAGAAGCTGAAATTTCAGCAGATGATTTTTATGTAAAAGTACGTGAGCAAGAAGAGCTTCCGAAAACTTCTCAACCAGCAATCGGAAAGTTTGTTGAGCTATATGAAGAATTATCTAAGGATTATGATGCAGTTATTAGCATTCATCTTTCAAGTGGGATTAGTGGTACATATCAAACGTCAACGACAGCTGGTCAAATGGTAGAGGGTATTGATGTATATACGTACGACTCTGAAATTAGTTGTGAAGTACAAGGATTCTACGTGCGTGAAGGTGCAAAGCTAGCAAGCGAAGGGAAGGATCCAAAAGAGATTATCGCCCGTTTTGATGAAATGAAGAAAACGATGGACGCTTATTTTGTAGTAGATGATTTACACCATTTACAACGTGGAGGACGATTAAATAGTGCGCAAGCTTTCATCGGTAGTCTGTTACAAGTAAAGCCGGTTTTATATTTTAGAGACAAAATCATTATCCCGTTTGAAAAGATTCGTACGCGTAAAAAAGCGTTAAAACGTATCATTGAAATTTTTGATGAGCAAGCAAGTAAAGGTGTACCTATGGAAGCAGTTATCATTCATGCACAACGTGAAGAGGAAGCGAATGAATGGAAGGCAGAATTAGAAGCAAAATATCCTCATGTTACAATCCGCACAGGTTATTTCGGTGCTGTAATTGGA
>NZ_JAKUFR010000019.1:0-67135 GCF_022663555.1 Bacillus cereus group sp. BfR-BA-01381 | reverse complement strand
GTATTAGGCACGCCGCCAGCGTTCATCCTGAGCCAGGATCAAACTCTCCAATAAAGTTAGTTTGTCTAGCATCTAAAATAAAAATTGACGTTTCACGTTGTTTGTTTCGTTCAGTTTTCAAAGAACTTGTCCATCGCTTCAGAAGCGACTTCATCATATTAACATCTTCATTTTTCGATGTCAACTAAGTTTTAAAATTTCTTTTTTGTCGTTTTCTGCGTTTCCGCATCAGCGACGTTTATTAATATACCATCATGGTTTTTAAATAACAAGTGTTTTTTTATAAAAAAAACAAAAAAATTATCTATCCTACTTTCTTCTATAGTAAGACCTTTTATTCTCTCTACTGAAAATAAGTATTTTGATTGTATACCAATACACTCTAATTAACCAAACTGCCTTTCATAATCCCTCCCACCTTTTCATTCTCTTCTACATTAAAGTCCACATTTAAAAAGAAAATAGCTTCGCCACTTCCTAATAATGCGAACATGTTGATTTGTTGGCAGATAGCCCCACACCCACCGAATTCGAGGTGAGAATTTTATCGTCCGACCAACGGCGGGATAGATAACGAAATTCCAACGAAACATCAACTTAAGATTATTGTTAGAATTTTTTTACATTTAATTAATGAAAAATATCCATTTTTTGTTATATAGTAAGAAAGGACGTACTCAACTACAAATAACCCAATGGAGGAATTACTTTATGGATAGGTTAACGAAGTTTTCATTAAAAAACCGCGCCGCTGTTATCATCATGGTTTTTCTCATTTCCATACTCGGTGTTTATTCCGGCTCTAAATTACCTATGGAATTTTTACCCAGCATCGATAATCCCGCAGTCACCGTTACAACCTTATCTCCAGGACTCGACGCCGAAGCAATGACAAAAGAAGTAACCGCTCCCCTTGAAAAACAATTTCGCAACTTAGAACACATTGACAATATCACCTCTTCTACTCACGAAGGATTATCACGCATCGATATCGCGTATACATCCAAAGCAAATATGAAAGATGCCACACGTGAAGTTGAGAAGGCCCTTACTACAATTAAATTACCTAAAGATGCAACGAAACCGATAGTTAGCCAATTAAATACTTCTATGATTCCACTCGCTCAAATTGCAATCCAAAAGCAAAACGGATTTTCAAAAGCAGATGAAAAACAAATCGAAAAAGAAATCGTACCACAACTCGAAAGCATTGATGGTGTTGCCAACGTTATGTTTTTCGGAAAATCAACTTCTGAATTATCTATTATACTAGATCCAAACCAATTAAAAGATAAAAACGTAACACCGGAACAAATATTAAAAGTTTTACAAGGAAAAGAAACTTCCACTCCAGCTGGAGCTGTTACCGTTAATAAAGAAGAATATAACCTTCGTGTCATCGGGGATATAAAAAATGTAGATGACATTAAAAACATCACCGTTGCACCTCAAGTAAAATTGCAAGATGTTGCTCAAATTGAACTTAAACAACACTACGATACAATCTCACATATAAATGGCGAAGAAGGCACTGGATTAATCATCATGAAAGAGCCAAGTAAAAATGCAGTTGCAATTGGAAAAGAAATCGATAAAAAAATTAAAGATATAAGTAAACAATATAAAGATCAATTTTCTATTAAACTTTTAGCGTCAACTCATGAACAAGTTGAAAATGCTGTTACTAGCATGGGAAAAGAAGTAATCCTTGGAGCAATTGCTGCAACTCTAATTATCTTAATCTTTTTACGTAACTTCCGAACGACACTCATTGCTGTTGTCAGTATTCCATTATCTATTTTATTAACACTCTTTTTACTACACCAATCTAACATCACACTTAATACTCTAACACTTGGTGGTTTAGCTGTTGCAGTTGGACGTCTCGTCGATGATAGCATCGTTGTCATTGAGAATATTTTCCGACGTTTACAAAAAGAATCTTTCTCTAAAGATATTATTCTCGATGCAACGAAAGAGGTCGCCGTCGCAATTACTTCTTCTACTTTAACAACGGTCGCTGTTTTTTTACCTATCGGCCTCGTATCAGGAGTAATCGGAAAATTAATGTTGCCTATGGTATTAGCAGTCGTATATTCTATACTATCATCCTTAATCGTTGCACTAACAGTTGTTCCACTTATGGCTTTTTTACTACTCAAAAAAACAAAACACAAAAAGCCAAGTTCTTCACCACGATATGTCGCTACATTAAAGTGGGCTCTTTCGCATAAATTCATTATTCTACTTACTTCTTTTTTATTATTCGCAGGATCGATCGCCGCCTATGTATTACTACCGAAAGCGAATATAAAATCTGAAGACGACACAATGTTATCTATTAATATGACTTTTCCGGCTGATTACGCTCCTGAAACACAAAAACAAAAAGCTTTTGATTTCGAAAAGAAGCTACTTTCTAATTCAGATGTAACGGATGTTATTTTACGAATGGGATCTAGCGCAGAAGATGCACAATGGGGGCAAACGACGAAAAATAATCTCGCAAGTATATTGGTAGTCTTTAAAAAAGGTTCTGATATTGATCAGTATATTAAAGAGTTAAAGAAAGAACATAAAACTTTTGAGCCCGCGGAACTTGATTATATAAAAATGAGTTATTCAAGCTCTGGCAGCGGCAATAATTTGCAATTCAACGTAACAGCCACTAACGAAACGAATTTAAAAGAGGCTGCTACTATCGTCGAAACAAAACTAAAAGATATGGATGATCTTTCTAAAGTAAAAACGAATTTAGAAGACTCTAAGAAAGAATGGCAAATCCATGTTGATCAAACAAAGGCCGAACAACTAGGATTAACACCAGAATTAGCAGCTCAACAAGTAGCATTCCTTATGAAGAAATCACCTATTGGTGAAGTTTCAATCAATAACGAAAAAACTACTATTATGATAGAACATAAAAAAGAAAGTATTACTAAACAAGAAGACATTTTAAACACAAACATACTATCACCTATTAATGGACCAATTCCTTTAAAAGACATTGCAACTATTTCAGAAAAGCAACTTCAAACAGAAATTTTCCATAAAGATGGAAAAGAAACGATTCAAATTACCGCAGAAGCTTCAAATGAAGATTTAAGCAAGGTAAGCACTGAAGTGAACAAAGCGATAGCCGACCTAGATTTACCTAGCGGAGCAAAAGTAAATATCGCAGGCGCCACTGAATCTATGCAAGAGAACTTCACAGATTTATTCAAGATTATGGGGATTGCAATCGGGATTGTATATTTAATTATGGTTATTACCTTCGGGCAGGCGCGTGCTCCTTTTGCAATCTTGTTCTCCTTGCCATTAGCTGCTGTCGGCGGTATTTTAGGATTAATCATTTCAGGAACACCAGTCGATGTAAATTCCTTAATCGGTGCATTAATGTTAATCGGGATTGTCGTTACAAACGCTATCGTATTAATAGAAAGAGTACAACAAAACCGGGAACATGGTATGGAAACGAGAGAAGCCTTACTCGAAGCAGGTTCCACTAGACTACGTCCAATTATTATGACAGCTATTACAACAATTGTTGCTATGCTCCCACTCCTATTTAGCCAATCACAAGCAGGAAGTATGGTATCAAAAAGCCTAGCCGTTGTTGTTATCGGTGGTTTGGCAGTCTCAACTGTTCTTACATTAGTAGTCGTTCCAGTTATGTATGAACTATTAGATAAAATCGGGAGAAAAAGGCGCTCTCGTAGAAAAATAAACACTTCTACAGAAACAACTGATATTTAAAAGAAAAAGCGTTATCTTCATTCCTGAAGATAATGCTTTTTCTCTACCTACTTATATAATTCATCATTTTTCCCGCATACCGCTCTAGAGCTTCACTAGAATCCACAATAATATATTCACTATTTAAAGGTCTTTTACTACCATTTAACCACTTTTTAAAAGCTACTTCCGACTCTACCTTTTCAATTTGACTGACCATACGCTTACGTGTTTGCAACCTATTATTAATCTCTTCCATATCATTCATATAACACTCAATATATTTATATTTCACACCATGTTTATTAGACAGTTTCATGCCCTTTTCAACCATCCCTTCATATAGACATGGACTATCCAATATCACACTATGCCCTTGTTCTAAATAAGAATCAATCAATGCCCATTCAACATCGTATGATACTCCTCCAACAATCGTCGATTCAATCCCTTTTATCTCTAATGATTGTAATAACGCTGATTTCAAAACGTCATGATCTACAATTACAGCACCTGTTAACTTCGCAATATACTTAGAAACTGTCGATTTTCCCGATCCTGGAAAACCTGACATTTGCAGAAAAAACAAATTAAACCCACTCCCTCATTTTCATCTTCTTATTCTAATATTCGCGAGCAGCAAGACCCCACTAATTAAAGTTTCACTTTATTTATATAACGAATTACAAATTCAACAATCGCTATACCTTTTCCTTCTATATTAAAACGCAAAAAGAACCCCCTACTTATAAGTAGAGAGTTCCCCTTTACAGCTTATGCAGCTTTTACCTTCTTCGTCGTTTTACTTTTTCTTTTCGCTCCTGTAAAACGTTTGTGCAATATAGATGCTACTAATCGTGAAATAACATTGAATAGTAATACCATAATAATTAATACAGCTGCAGATTTTGTCGCAATTAACTTCGCATCTGGGATAATCCCTTCAGAATTTAACTTCCAAATGTGAACCGCTAACGTTTCAGCTGGTCTAAATGGATTTAAAGGATGAGCAGGACTTGAGAAGTCCGCTGCTGAATTTAAAATTGGAGATGTTAAACCCGCTGTATAAATTAATGCCGCCGCTTCACCAAATATACGACCTGCCGCTAAAATAACACCTGTAATAATTTGCGGTAATGACGACGGGATAATAATACGAGTGATCGTTTGCCACTTTGTTGCACCTAACCCAAGGCTCGCCTCTTTCACATTAGCAGGAACTTCTGAAATCGCATTTTCACAAACACGTGTTAAACCTGGTAAGTTTAAAATCGTTAAAGCAAGGGCACCCCCCATTACTGTGTATCCCCATCCTGTCATTGTAACGAACACTAACAAACCGAATAAACCAACAACAATAGAAGGTAAAGATGCCATTGTCTCGATACATAAACGAACAAAGTTTAAAAAACGTCCTTGTTTTGCATACTCTGCTAAATATATTCCAGCACCTAATCCAAGTGGAATAGATATAATAAGCGTTATAACAAGCATATAGAATGAATTGAATAACTGCGGACCAATCCCACCACCAGCTCTTGTATTGCTTGGTTCTCCAAACAGGAAATTAGGATCCCAAAAACCCCATCCCTTTTGTAAAATCTCAAATACTAAGAACACTAGTAAAGCTACAACTAAAGCCGCAACCGCATAAAAGATACCTGTCCAAACTTTATTTACCGTCCTTGCATTCATTATTATCGCTCACCTCTTTGCCCAATTGCTCGAATAACTAAAATAAACAGGAATGATATAACAAGTAAAATCATTGCTAAAGTCCATAGCGCATTGTTCCAAGCAGTTCCGTTTAATGTATTTGTCATATCCATTGTCAAAATACCAGTTAACGTTGCTGTCGGGCTATATATTCCTTCTGGTAATTTAACCGTATTCCCAATTACCATTTGAACCGCTAACGCTTCACCAAAAGCACGCGCTAAACCTAAAACAACACCTGTTAAAATCCCTTTTTTAGCAGCAGGAACAATTACTCGGCTAATCGCTTGCCATTTCGTTGATCCTAAACCATAAGAAGCTTCTAAATAATCAAATGGAACAGAGCGTATCGCATCAGAAGCGATACTAGCAATAGTAGGTAAAATCATAATACTTAGGACAATAATACCTGCAATTAAACTAAACCCTACTCCCCCAAACGAATCACGTAATAGCGGTACTAAAATTGTAACCCCTAATAATCCGTATACAACTGAAGGAATACCAACTAATAATTCTAAAACAGGCTTCAATACTTTATTTCCAAACTTCGGCGAAATTAAATTCATGAATATAGCAAGAGCTATAGCAATTGGTGCACTAATAATAACCGCACCTAACGAAACCACCGTTGAACCTACAATGAAAATTACAGCCCCGAAAGTTCCCTCATCAGCATTTGGACTCCATTTTGTCGATGTTAACATCTCAGTAAACGAGATACCACTTTGCGTAAAAGATTGAATTCCTTTACCGCAAATAAACGCAATAATAGCTAATGTAACTAAAACAATAAAAATGCCACAAAACGTAACAAGTGATCTTCCTATATATTCACTTTTCACGTAATTAATTTGTTTTTTCCCCTTCATCACAGGACAGACCCCACTTCATAAATTGAAATGAACAGGACTGGCCTTGCAGCCAGCCCCATAAATTTTATTACTTATTTAATTTAGACATTGGAATATAACCCATATCTTCTACTTGCTTTTCAAAATCTTTACCTTTTACATAGTCAATGTAAGCTTTTGTTGCTTCTTTCGCTTCACCTTTCGTTACCATGTACTCGTAAGACCAGAATGGATATTTACCAGACGCAATGTTTTCAACTTTTGGTTCAGCACCATCAATTTTCACTGTTTGTAGCGCACCTTTTTTCTCGCCAACCATGTAAGACATTGCTAAATAACTTACTGAACCTGGAGTAGAATTAATCGCTTGCTCTACTGCACCGTTAGAATCTTGTGTAGTACCAGTTCCGTCATTAATTTTCGCATCTTTCATAATTGTTTTTTCAAATGTAGCACGTGTACCAGAAGAAGCTGGACGGTTAATTACGTTGATTTTTTCATCTTTCCCGCCTACCTCTTTCCAGTTTGTTACTTTTCCAGTGAAGATATCTTGTACTTGTTGTACTGTTAAATTATCAACTTTTACATCTTTATTTACGACAAGTGCGAATGCAATACCCGCTACCTTGTTATCTACTAATTCTTTCGCCTTATCAGCATCTTTTATTTTATCTGCAGATGGAACATCTGAGTTACCAATTTGGACTGCACCAGAAGCTACTTGGTTAATTCCAGTTCCACTACCGCCACCTTGCACTTGAATAGAAACGTTTGAATTTTTCTCCATAAATTTCTTTCCAGCTTCCTCTGCAAGAGGTTGAAGTGCTGTAGAACCTGCAGCTGCTATCGTACCTGACAATTCTTGTTTTGCATTATCGCTTCCTTTAGCATCTTTACCTGATGTCTCTTCTGCTTTTCCACATCCCACTAATGAACCCGCTACCACTAAAGCTGCTAAAGAAAATTTAATACCCTTTTTCATAACCATGTCTTGTACCCCCATTTGGATTATCACTTTTCACATTTATCTACTTCTTTCGAACACAAATTCATTGTAGGACAATAATATTATGTGAGTGTTAAGCAATTTTTAATTTTAAGTAAATGACGATAATAATCCTTAAAAACTAGGAATCCCAACATTTATAGTTAAAGAACCCAACAAAATCCACACTAATTAAGCTGTAATGTAAATTTACTCTTAACAATGTAAATTCAATGTAAATGTTTTTCACTCTTTTTCCCTTTGAGTTAAAGTTACATTTACAATTCCGCTGTATTTTGTTACTTTTACACACCTAATTTATGCACATCACACAGAATTTCAGTAATATTTTTTAGTACAACTAAATAAATTGGAACAATTCTAAAAATAAATGAATATTTTTAAAGTACCAATTGACAGCATCATCCAATGTAGTCTACTATATTACTAACAAAAAGTTTACCTAAGGAAACTTTTTAAACTTAAACTAACAATATAGAGATGAGGTAACTTTTATGGTATCGGCTAATATAAAACCACTTTCCGAATTTAAGACAGGAGAGTTTGTACAAATTGAGAAGATACAATTAGAAGGAACTATGAAACGACGTTTATTAGATTTAGGATTTATCCCTGGGGCAACAATTAAAGTATTACAACGCAGTCCACTTGGAGATCCGGTCGCTTATCAAGTAAGCAACACCACTATTGCACTACGTAAGGAAGAAAGCTCCCTTATTTTCGGGATATTAATAGGAGATGATTTCAGATGAGCAAACATCGCATTGCTTTAGCCGGCAACCCGAATACTGGGAAAAGTACATTATTTAATACTTTAACAGGCTTAAAACAACATACTGGAAACTGGACAGGAAAAACTGTTTTAAAAGCTGAAGGGGAATATGAACATAACGGTAGTAAATATACATTAATAGATTTACCTGGAACTTACTCACTATATTCAAATTCTGCGGATGAAGAAGTAGCAAGGGATTATATTATATTTGAAAAACCAGAAGTAACTGTAGTTGTTATCGATGCAACTGCTATGGAGCGAAATTTAAATTTAGCACTCCAAGTGATGGAAATGACGAGCAACGTAGTCATTTGTATTAACTTAATTGATGAAGCTGAGAAAAAAGGCATCGTTATTGACGAAAAGAAATTAGCAAAATCACTCGGTGTACCTGTAGTTAAAATTTCCGCTCGTAACCGAGTAGGCATCGGTCATTTACTAAATGTTATTGCTAAAGTAGCAAATAAAAAGCTAATTCCAACACCAATTAAAATTTCTTACAGCGAAAAAATCGAGAATATGATTCAGGAATTAGAACCACAAATTTATAAAGTGTTCGGTGATACGTATCCAGCACGCTGGATTGCGTTACGTATATTAGATGGAGATAAAAATTTCTTAACTACACTTCAAAAACACCATAATGAACCACTTGTAAGGGAGGTCGTAATGAATGGAATCTCACTCAGCCAGTAAAGCTCTTCCATTAGACTATATTATTCAACATGCACAAGCACTATCAAAAGAAGATATACGAGATGATATTGTCGGAGATATTTACCGTACATCTGCAAGCATATGTAAAGAATCTGTTCAATATACAAATACGGATAAATTGTATCGTTCTGAAAAACTAGATAAAATTTTCACATCTCCAATCTGGGGATTCCCAATTATGCTTGGTATTTTATCTATCATTTTTTATCTTACAATTGCAGGGGCTAACGTACCATCTGATATGATTGCTGAGTTCTTCGGATGGGCCGAAGGATATTTAACATCTTGGTTCCAAGCAGCACACGCACCTGAATGGTTACATGGCATTTTAATACTTGGTTTATTCCGTGGTATCGGTGCTGTTATTAGCGTTATGTTACCACCTATGGCCATCTTTTTCCCTATGTTTGCACTATTAGAAAACTACGGATACTTACCACGAGTTGCGTTTAATATGGACCGCTTATTCAAACGCTCTGGTGCACATGGTAAACAATCTTTAACAATGGCAATGGGCTTTGGTTGTAATGCAGCAGCCATTATGTCAACACGTATTATTGAATCACCACGTGAACGTATGCTTGCAATCTTAACGAACAACTTCGTTCCTTGTAACGGTCGCTGGCCTATGTTAATTTTAATGGCTTCATTATTTATGGCTGCCGGTTATACAGGTAGTATGCAAACATTGGTTACTGCTGGGGTTGTAGTTGGAATGGTTGTAATTGGTATCGTTATGACATTAACCGTTTCTTGGGTACTATCAAAAACAGCTTTAAAAGGCGTTCCAACTCACTACACACTCGAGTTACCGCCATACCGTAAGCCAAAGGTTTGGAATACAATTGTGCGTGCAACACTCGATAAATCCGTCTATGTTTTAAAACGAGCTGTTGTTGTAGCTGCTCCTGCGGCTGCATTAACTTGGTTACTTGCTAATATTTTCATCGGTGACACAAGCCTACTTATGTATTTTGTAAACTTCCTAGATCCATTCGCTAAAATGTTAGGACTTGACGGATTTATTCTAGCTGCGTTCATTCTTGGACTACCAGCGAACGAAATTGTTATCCCGATTTTATTAATGTCTTACTTATCAACCGGAGCTTTAACTGAAATAGATGATTTTAATCAAATTAAAAATCTATTCTTAGAAAATGGTTGGACTTGGTTAACGGCGTTAAACACAATGTTGTTCTCACTTCTTCATTTCCCATGTGGAACGACACTGGTTAACATATATAAAGAAACAAAAAGTGCAAAATGGACATTCTTATCGTTTGCAATCCCTACCGTTATCGCTATTGTTGTGACATTCCTCTCTACACAATTGGTACATTGGTTAGGGCTTGTATAAAAACAAAGCATACATAGAAGGTATCCCCCTTCACATATGCTTTGTGCGAAAGAAACCTGAAATTATTCAGGTTTCTTTTTTTGCACATCATTATTCCAAGGCTGCGCTCCATACGTTGTAATTTTTTTATGAATGTAGTATATAGCTCCCGGAAGAACTGCCATTAATATTGTGCAACTAATCCCTAATCCAGTAAACACCTTCCATCACCTTACTTCACTTTCTTTGGTAACGCTGAACCTGAATGTTCAATTGTTGGATCAACGTGAACATTAATTTCAGCATTACTAAAATAATTCTGGCCTTGATCCCAATTCTTACTAATTTTCTTCCACTCTTTATAATTATGCCTCTTATATACCTCTCCTAATTCCAATACGTCTACCTTATATTTTTTTTGAACAAGCTGTATAGACTTTTCAATACGCTTCTTCATTTCCTTTGAAATTTCTTTCTTTAAAAGCTTTTCATTCATCACTTGTTTCGGTTCATTAAAATGTAACTCAGCTAATATGCCTTCTGTGGACAAATGAATATCAAACTTCGGTTTTGTAGCATTTTCAGTAGACACTTGGATCTTTCGGCGCAACTTATGAATTTCATATGTAATGAGCTGATTCTTTTTACGAACAGTAAAGAAACCTCCAATTTTCTTACCTATTACATAGTTCATTCCTAATGTTTGTTCTCCACTCAAAGTTCCAACGCACTTATTATCCTTTCCACGGATTAATGCGGCTCCTTCCATTTGTACGCCTTGTTTAGTTAACCCTAAAAGAGGTAATGCAAAACTTCGATCTGCGATCATTTTTCCTTGTACTTCACCAATTCTCGCCGCCTCAATCATTTGAGCATTTTTCGGAGGATGTTCAGCTAACATATCAATGTACTGCGCCGGTAAGTTTTCAGGTTTTGCACTCTGTTTTAAAATAGATTCTGCATTTTTCTTGGAAACGAACAAACGAATATTTCTTCTCATTTCATGATCACGAAAATATACATCTAACGTATTTTGCAAAACATACGGATTCGCTAGTAATTCGTCCGAAAAAATAATGACTTGTATATGCGGAAAAAATAATGTTCGACTAATTTTTTTAGCAATTATTCTTATTTGCTCAAAGACGCTATCTGCTTTCGCACTTACGTTAATATAATTTTCACTATCTCCATCGCCCTGTCCACTTTGTTGCGCTAACTTACTGGGAAGTACCATCTGATACGTCCCTTTCATAATCGGATTTGATTTCTTTTTCTTCACAATATCGTAAGCTGCGCCTACTACAAATCCTCTTTCTTCTATTTCTTCTAGCTCAGAGCACCCACTTATAGATCCAGCTAAAACCATAACCATTATAATTTTAAGAAGGTGTTTCATTTCTACCATTCCTTCTTTTTATTTTATATACAATAAAAACTAGCAAAGGAGCTAATACGACAAACCCCATATCTATCCACGCTAAATACGTTCCGTAACTTGATAACGTATTTAAATTCCCCGGGAGCATATTCAGCATAAAAATCAGAGGTGCGCTTCCGAAAATAAAAATATGTTTCTTCACTTTCGGAAACATGGCACAAAACAATAAAGATGCGACGTCATAATACATGGCTGTAGTGTTATAAATAGTAATAATCCAAGTCGTAAAAAAAATTGCATCGAACCTTTCTAAAAAGCCTCCACCAATTTCAATTTCTTTCCCTAATTCAATTGTTGGGTATGTCAATCCACGAGTTGTCATATACGTAAAAACACTAATACACGTTACATAAATTAAAATGTATGAGAGCACATTTACTATCACTGCTTTCGCAACTGCCATTGGTGCCTTTTTCGCTGTCTTATCATTCAACAACACAGCATAAAACAGAGCTACCTCAAATCCAATAAATGTGAATATAGAATTTTTAACCCCAACAGCGTATTGACTTACTTCCGTTTGGAAAGCTGGAAACAAATTGTTTATTTCCATTAAATTTATATTTAATAAAGAAAGGAGCACTATTGCAATTAAAACAATAGGTAAGAACATAACATTTAATCGTAACAAAGCTGCTCTTGATCCTGCTATTCCATAGATAACAACTAATAAGAAGAAAAAAGATAGTAGCTGTACTGGTGTCTCACTAAATAAATACGTTTGCGAAATAATTGCAATCATTCGTGATTCATATGCTGTCAAAGCAGCAAACGTTAATACTAAAACCATACTAATCGTGTATGCTACCGGCTTTGTCAAATGCGCACTCGTATATTGAACAAAGTTCTGTTTTGGAAATAAAATAGCCACCCTCGTTACAAACCAGCCTAAAACTGCACATATCAATCCACCCAAAAGCAAAATAATCCAACCATCTGAAAATAAAGTTTGGTTAGCAATATCCCTTGGCATAGATAATGCGCCTATACCAATAATGGTCGATGATACCGCAAACCCAATTTCCCGAGATCCAATTTCTTCATCGCCATACTCAAATGGTTTCAATTATTCTCGCTCCTTTGGACGTACTGTAGAATCTTTTGTTTGTAAATATTCAGGTCTCTCTTTCAGCATTGATTTTGGCATGCGAATAAACTCTTCTTTCCAATCTTTATAAAATGCAGGAGCAATTGGAGTCGTATACGGTACACCAACACTTGTTAAATTTGTAATATGAATAGCAAGCGCAATAAGAGCTAGAATGATTCCATACAACCCAAAAGCAGTTGCTGCTAATACAAAGACGAAAAGTAAAATTCGAAACGTAATTGTGATGCTATACACTGGAAGTGAAAATGTAGCAATAGCTGTAACCGCAATAATAATAACTAAAAACGGATTTACAATTCCTGCGTTCACCGCTGCTTCTCCGATTACAAGACCACCTACAATCCCAATTGTTTGTCCCATCGGTTTCGGTAACCTAATTCCCGCTTCTCGTATTAATTCCATCGTTAATGCCATCATTAACGTTTCAATATAAGCAGGAAACGGAACACCTTCTCTTGCCCCGGCAATCGAATAAGCCAATTTAGAAGGAATAAGTCCTTGGTGATATGAGACGAGCGCTACATACATCGCTGGCATTAAAACTGCAACTATACCAGAACCCATTCGCAAAATTCTTAATAAGGTCCCTATTACCCAACGCTCATAATGATCTTCCACAGATTGAAAAATATCAACAAATACTAGCGGAGCTATAAGGGCAAACGGTGATCCATCCACCAAAATAGCTGCCTTTCCTTTCGCTAATGAGGCCACAATATTATCAGGCCTTTCCGTATTCAAAAACTGCGGAAACGGCGACAAATTATTATCTTGAATTAATTGCTCAATTGTACCCGTCTCAAAAACGACATCTGTCACTATGGATTGAAGACGCCGATCTAGCTCTTCTACAATGTAAGGATTAATAATGTCTTCTATATATACTAAAGTCACTTCTTTTTGGGATCTCTTCCCCATAATATAAGATTGAAATCTCAGCTTTGGGTCACGTAAACTACGGCGAATTAACATTTTATTCACGTTAATATCTTCATTTAATCCAATCCTCGGTCCACGTATTAAATCTTCTGTTACTGGTGGTTCTAAACTTCTTTTTTCCCAAGCTCTACTATTAATCACGATAGCTGTTTGAATATTATCAATTAATATAACTGTATCTCCCGCTAAAATCGCATTTATAATATCCGGAAATGTTGTCTTCTTACCGACTTCCGCAATAGAAATAAAACGATCCAATAACGTTTGAACGATAGCTGCTTCTTTTTGTACTTCTTCATATTGAAGTGTACGAACTACATATTTATAAACATTATCCTTATCTGTTAACCCACACAGAAAAATAACAGCACAACGTGTAAAACTGCCAGCAAGGGCAACTTCCCTAATTGTTAAATCATTCGGTGAACCTAACTCATCCCTAATTTTTTTCATAACTTCAAATAAGTTACCTTTTAGCTCTAACAAGTCCCCCACCTAACTTCCTTTTCAACAAGTTTTTAGTTAGATTCCGCTAATCGAAGAAAATATATACAAAAAAGAGCTATCTCTTTTCAAAGATAGCTCTAGCATTAGAATTACTTTTCTACTATTGTATTGTCTGTCTTTATAGACACATTTTTCGTGAACCCACTAACGATAAACATCACAATCATATTCATTAACAACGCGACTATACCTACATTTAAATCTTTTATATATTGAGGGAAACTCGGAAACATCGTAGCTATAGTTGAACCCGATAAAGTAATATACGCAACCACTAACAACCCAATCCCCATCCCTGCAATCGCTCCTTGCTTCGTAATAACCTGACGTGGAAACAGACTACATACAAGTGCAGGGAAAAGCTGTGTCACTATACTATATCCCATTAAAAGAAGTGCTCCTATCGTTTCTCCACCTTTAAAAGTAAACAAAACAGCTACAAGCGTTACTACAGGAACAAATAATTTCGCTGTTTTTGCCACTTGTCGATCCGAAGCAGATGGGACCATTGTTCGGTAAATATTTTTCGCTAATAATGTAGAAGCGGCCATGACAAGCATAGAACCTGGAACTAATGCAGTTAAAACTCCGGCACTACCAATAATCCCAATAAACCAAGGATCAAAAGTTTGAAGAGCCAGACGGAATAACGAAAGGTCTACATCCCCTCCCTTTAATCCAGGAACTTGTAAGATAGCTGCAAACCCTGCAAAGAACACGAAAAGTAAAACTAAAGAATACAGTGGCATAATGGCCGCATTTTTACGAAATACTTTTTCATTTTTTGCAGAGAAAGCAGAGGCGAATGTATGGGGCCACATATAGAAACCGAGAGCTGTTAATACAATAGTAGAAACAAACCAAGAAATGCTCATTCCTTCATCAGGTAAAGATAAAAACCCTGGTTTTGCTGCTTCTACAGCTTCAAACATCGGCTGAAATCCTCCGTAATAATGGTACGGTAAATATATACCTAAAAACATAACGATAAACAGGATCATAATGTCCTTCAAAGCGGCCGTCCAAGCAGAGCCGTGTATACCTGAAACCATTACATATATCGTTATAACAATTGCGCCAATCCACACTGCTATAACTGGCGATACCCTTCCATAAGACGCTTCCGAAACGATAATTCCTAATCCTTTTAACTGTAAAACAAGGTATGGGATAATCGAAATAACCCCAATGATAGAAACGATAAGGCCAAGTGCCTGACTCTTATATTTCTTCACAAAAAAGTCTGGCTGTGAAACTAGATTATGCTCTTTTGCATACTTCCAAACTGGTGGTAATAAAAAATAAGATAAAATATAAGCTAATGCACCATAACCTAAAATATAAAAAGTAGGTGCTCCTTTACTATACGCCCATCCACTTCCACCTAAAAATGTGAATGTCGTATAAATTTCACCTGCCATAAGAAGAAAAACAAAAATAGTACCAAAGCCTCTTCCTCCAACTGACCATTGCTCTAAATTCATATCTTTTCCGTGTTGTGCCCGAATTCCTAAAAATAGTGCGAGAAACAAAAATAAAATAATGATAAGTAATGCGGTCATTTTACATCCCCCTTATTAGCAGGATCAAATACGTACACAATCCCCATACAAAGAGATGTAATAAGCACTGATAATAATACCCAAAATAATAAAAATGGCATCCCTAATATGTAAGGAGTAACTGAATTAGCAAATACGGGTCCAACAACTAAACAAAAAACTGGAATAAGCGCTAATACGTGTATTTTCTTCATCTCATTCTCCTTTACTTATGAAATTCATAATCGATGATACAAAGACTTGCACTCCAATCGGTAATGCATCTTCATCAATCGTAAAACGAGGGTGATGGTGAGGATATATAATTCCTTTCTCTTTATTTCCTGCACCGATAAAAAAGAATGTCCCCGGTGCTTTTTGTAAAAACGCTGAAAAATCTTCTCCAGCCATCGTCGGCTGTAAACGCGTAACTCGTTCCCTTCCATAAAGCTGTAATGCTGTTTGCTCAATAATCTCTGTAACTTCATAATCATTTACGACTGGACGATATCCATATTCATACGAAAACGTATATTTCGCTCCGTAAGCTTCCGTCACATGCTTTACAATCTGTTCAATTCTTTTCTCTGTTTCTTCTCGCAACTCATGTCTTAAACTCCGCACTGTCCCTTCAATCTGCGCTTGTTCTGGAATCACATTATGAGTTGTCCCAGCGTGAAATTGCGTAACAGATACTACAAGAGAATCTAACGGATTCGTGAGGCGAGATACAATTTGCTGAAGTTGCGAAACCACTTGTGTACCGATTGCAATACTATCAACTGTTTCATGAGGGATTCCAGCATGTCCACCTTTTCCTTCTATTATAATTTTAAAAACATCTGGAGCAGCCATTGCGGGACCATAAATTACACCTACTTTTCCAACCTCTAACGATGCCCAAAGGTGAGCACCAATAATATAATCGACCCCTTCCATTACACCCGCTGCAACCATTTCCTCTGCACCACCAGGAAAGTTTTCTTCAGCATGTTGGAATAGAAAACGAATCTCCCCTTTAATCTTCTCTCTTGCTTCTACTAACTTATGTACAACTCCAAGTAATATCGCTATATGTCCATCATGGCCACATGCATGCATTACACCCGGATATGTAGAAATAAAGTCAAACTCATTTTCTTCATGAATAGGAAGAGCATCCATGTCAGCTCGAACCGCAACTATTTTACCAGGCTGCTTTCCAATCAACCTTGCCATTACACTATATTTAGTAGGTCTTGATACTTCTAAACATGGAATTTCCCGAAGTATATCGAACACAAACTGCGATGTTTTCTCTTCTTGAAAAGATAACTCTGGATACTTATGAAAATGCCTTCTCCACTCAACCAACTGATCCTTTGACAAAACAAGTTCTTTTGCAACATCCATTTCTCTTCTCCCCTTCTTCACCAAGTTAAATGTTATTATAACGTGAATTGTTAACTTTTAAAAGAATCTTCTGAATTTTCCGTTATAATCATTTAAAAATAAAAAGCCATCAAAAAGATGACTTTTTCATTATTATAAAATAGTAATTGCTTGTTTCCCCATTTGCTCCCACGCTTTCTCAAACTCTGCTCGTGGAACAGCGAAACGCGGATTGTTTTTTAGTGGATCATTTACATATACAAAGTTTTGATCGTATCCAACTACTACTACACTATGCTCAAAATATGTAATTTTCACTTCACCAGAACTTGTATTCCATGTTTCAAAACTACTTTCAGCTAGCGGCTGAAACGTTGTATTAATAATAACCCATACTGGAGAACCAGAACTAATTACCTTATATAGATCTTTCACGTCTCTATCTGTTAAATTAATTACTTTTTCAGAAACATATTTTTCTGCTAAATTAAAAATTGGTTTATTGTATACACCATATCCTGGTTCAGCTTTCGTATAAATATTTCCAACAAATCCCTCATAAGGATTTCCGCGCAAACCATTTTGTTCAAATGGAACTCGATGAATTTCACTAGCAAGTTGCATCTTATCTACTTGCACACCTTTATATTGGAGCAACATAGCTAAGCTTGTTACTTCACATCCACGAGGTAATTCTGGTAACTGCTTTATAAACGGAACATTTTCAATCATAGCCGCTTCTTTCATTTCAGATAGAAAGTCTAAGCGTAGCACTTGTGCCTTTTGTATAATCTTATCTTTCCCTATAAAAAACGCTGCAGCAAATATAATTCCAAAAACAAAAAGATATTTTAACTTTTTCATTTTAAACAAAACTCCATTAATTATTATTTTACAGACATACCTCCTACCATTGTACCTTTCTTCTTGCTAGTTTGCTAGAAAGATTCTGTGAATTATTGTTCACAACTACACCGTTATAAAATTCTAATTATTTTTAATAAAAAGAAAAAACAATATACTTTTCTGATTTTTTTTGCTAAAATCGAAATAATTAACATGGTGAAGATATCACCTTGTTAATAAAAACATTCTTAGGGTATTTAGTCATAGTTCGTTTTTTACATACTCCATTCATTTCATAGTAAATAAACCGAGTATGTGTCATATCCCCCACTAATGATTAAAAACTCAGAATGAAAACCAGTTAACACATATAAAAAATAACGGGGTGAGGGGCATATGAATCAACAAGTAGAACAAACAGATTTAAAACGTACAATGAAAAGTAGACACCTATTTATGATTGCACTTGGTGGTGTTATCGGAACTGGCCTATTTATGGGATCTGGTCAAATCGTCCATAACGCCGGCCCTGGTGGTGCTATTCTTGCATTTTTAGTCGGTGGATTTGTTATGTATTTAACGATGTTATGTCTTGGTGAATTATCTGTTGCTATGCCAGAAGCAGGTTCATTCCAAAGCTATGCAAGCAAATTTATTTCACCTGGTTTTGGTTTTGTTGTCGGTTGGATGTATTGGTTAAATTGGGCTGTTACAGTTGGAGTAGAGTTAACAACTGTAAGTATTTTAATGAAACGCTGGTTTCCAGATGTTTCTTCGTGGATTTGGTGTGTTACATTTGCAGCAGCACTCTTTCTTGTAAACGCTCTATCAGCAAAAGCATATGCAGAAGCAGAATTTTGGTTCGCTAGTGTAAAAGTCGCAACCATCGTTATTTTCATCGTACTCGGTGGTGCAGTTATGTTCGGTCTACTAGACTTTAACGGAAAACCAGCTCCAATGCTTCACAATTTCACTGAAAATGGCGGATTATTTCCGAATGGTGCATTGGCTGTTCTTCTTACGATGATTACAGTGAATTATTCTTTCCAAGGAACAGAATTAATCGGAATCGCTTCAGGAGAAAGTGAGAATCCTGAAAAAACAATTCCAAAAGCAATTAAAAATACCATTTGGCGAACGCTATTCTTCTTCGTCCTAGCCATATCAGTTGTTGTAGGTTTACTCCCGTGGCAAGAGGCTAATCTAGTCGAAAGTCCATTTGTACTTGTATTTGATGTAGCTGGTATTCCATATGCAGCAGACATTATGAACTTTGTTATTATTACAGCTGTATTATCCGTAGCCAATTCTGGTCTATACGCAAATTCACGTATGCTTTGGGCGATGGCAAAACAAGGAATGGCAAGTCCAGCATTTACGAAGTTAACGAAAAAAGGTGTACCACTAAACGCATTGATTTTCAGTCTAATCTTTGCAAGTCTATCCCTATTAACAAGTATATTTGCAGCAGATACTGTCTTTTTAGTTTTAACATCTATCGCAGCAATGGCTGCCGTTGTCGTTTGGATGTCAATTGCGGCTTCACAGTTTTTCTTCCGTAGAAACTTCGTGAAAAACGGTGGTGACATCAATGATTTAAAATATCGCACACCACTTTATCCGCTCGTTCCAATCGTAGCATTCTCACTCAATTTCATTACATTTGTAAGTTTAGCTTTCATTCCAGATCAGAGAATCGCTCTTTATTGCGGTATTCCATTTATGGTTATTTGTTACATTTTATATCAAGTGAAATATAAAAAAATTGTCACATTTGAACAACAAATAAGTCTAAAAAAAGAAGTAAACTAAATATACAAAATATTCAGCTATCTTTCTTATCATAAGATAGCTTTTTTCTATTTCTTGGGTATCCTGGTATAACTTTATTTATCTTAAAATTTTCACAATCGCATTTTTCTCTGGAAAATAGTTTACAATGTAATCAAGTTACAAATGATATTCACCTTAAAAAGTGTGCATTTGTGTCTATTTTTTAACAATATCTCAAAAACTATTGCCTTCTATAAATTAATAGGTTTATATTGTTTTATTGGCATAGTTTCAATCCAAGGAGAAAGGAGATTTTCAATCGTGCAACTAAAGAAAGCGTTTTGGAAGTTGGCTTCGCTTCTTCCGTTATCATTACTTCTGTTCCTCGGTGGCTGTGATAAAAAACTCGCAGTATTAAATCCGCAAGGACCTGTTGCAAAAGCACAGTATGATTTAATTGTTTGGTCATTCTTGCTTATGTCATTAATTATCGCAATTGTATTCATCTTGTTTACAGTCATCTTGATTCGTTATCGTGAAAAACCAGAGAATATGGACTATGAGCCACCTGAACAACACGGTAACACATTATTAGAAATCATTTGGACGCTTGTTCCTGTTATTATCGTTATCGCATTATCGATTCCAACAGTAAAAGCAACTTATGCTTCGGAAGAGGTTCCGAAAGAGTCCAAACATATTAAACCAGTGGAGATTTATGTTACATCTGCAAACTGGAAATGGTTATTCAGTTACCCAGAGGAAAAAATTGAAACCGTTAACTATTTAAACATCCCAGCTGGTGTACCAATTCAATTCAAACTGACTTCTGTCGGCCCAATGAATGCTTTCTGGGTACCAGAACTTGGTGGTATGAAGTACACAATGGATGGCATGATTATGGACCTTTATTTACAAGCTGATAAGCCAGGTTCTTACCTAGGTCGTAGCGCGAACTTCTCTGGTGAAGGATTTACTCACATGGAGTTCGAAGTTGAAGCAAAAACTAAAGAGAAATATGACAAGTGGGTTAAAGAAGTACAACAAACTGCTCCTAAACTAACAGAAGATAAGTACAACGAAATTGTTAAACCTGGTGTAGTTGGTCGTATGACATTCTCTAGCCATCACTTAAGTTATGTAGATCCAAAATCACTTGAATATTGTGATTACAACTACTACAAAAACAAAAAATAATAGCTATAATTCCAACAGATTGGAGTGAACACAGTGAAGCTTGATGAATTCTTTGTCACAGGTGACCCGATTATTTACGGTGCAGACGCTTCTATCGTTCTTGTGACATTAGCAATCATTTTCGTACTAACAAAGTATAAAAAATGGAAATGGCTTTGGGACGAATGGTTAACAACTGTTGACCATAAAAAAATTGGGGCCATGTATATTATCTCTGCGGTTATTATGTTATTCCGTGGTGGTATGGACGGTTTAATGATCCGTGCACAGTTAACATTCCCAGAAACAACTTATTTAAACGCTGAACACTATAACGGAATCTTCACAACACACGGTACAGTTATGATTCTTTTCATGGCGATGCCATTCGTTATGGGATTAATGAACCTTGTAGTACCATTACAAATTGGTGCTCGTGACGTTGCATATCCGTTCTTAAATGCTTTAAGTTTCTGGTTATTCTTTGTCGGAGCAATGTTATTCAACATCGCTTTCGTAATTGGTGGTTCTCCAGACGCTGGGTGGACTTCTTACTTCCCAATGGCAGGTACAGAGTTTACTTCTGGTGTAGGAAATAACTACTATGCAATTGCATTACAGATTTCAGGTCTCGGTACGTTAATGACAGGTATTAACTTCCTTGTTACTATCTTAAAAATGCGTACACCTGGTATGACTTTAATGAGAATGCCAATGTTTACTTGGTCAATCTTAATTACAACAATTATCATTATTTTCGCTTTCCCAGTATTAACAGTTGCTCTTGCATTAATGACATTTGACCGTCTATTCGATGCTCACTTCTTTACGATGGCGAGCGGCGGTATGCCAATGTTATGGGCCAACCTATTCTGGGTATGGGGTCACCCTGAAGTATATATCGTTATTTTACCGGCATTCGGTATTTTCTCTGAAATCATTAGTACATTCTCACGTAAACGTCTATTCGGTTACAGTGCGATGGTATACTCAATGGTTGCAATTTCTTTACTAAGTTTCGTCGTATGGCTTCACCACTTCTTCACGATGGGTGCAGGTCCGGCGGTTAACTCATTCTTCTCGATTTCGACAATGGCGATTTCGATTCCAACCGGGGTTAAAATCTTTAACTGGTTGTTTACACTGTATAAAGGACGTATTCGTTTTACAGTTCCAATGCTTTGGTCATTGGCATTTATTCCAAACTTCGTAGTCGGTGGGGTTACAGGGGTTATGCTTGGTATGGCAGCAGCTGATTATCAGTACCATAACAGCTACTTCCTAATCGCTCACTTCCACTACGTATTAATCGCAGGTACAGTATTCGCTATGCTTGCTGGATTCACATTCTGGTATCCAAAAATGACTGGTCATATGTTAAATGAACGCCTAGGTAAATGGACATTCTGGATCTTTATGAGCGGATTCAACATCTGTTTCTTCCCAATGTACTTCTTAGGTTTAGACGGTATGACTCGTCGTATGTACACTTACTCTGAAAGCCTTGGATGGGGATGGCTAAACCAAATCGCATCTGTCGGTGCAGTAATGATGGGTATTGGTTTCGTACTTCTTTGTTACAACGTAATTTGGAGTGCTCGTCACGGTGAACGTGACACAACTGGAGATCCATGGGATGGCCGTACACTTGAATGGGCAACTCAATCTCCTGTACAACATTACAACTTCGCGAAACTTCCTGAAATCAAAGAAGCTGATGCTTTCTGGTACATGAAGAAACGCGGAGAAACAGTTACACCAGCAGCAGAAGATATCAAACCAATTCACATGCCAAGTAACTCTGGCGTGCCTATTATTGCGTCTTTATTCTTCGGTCTTGCAGGTTTCGCATTAGTATTTAGCTGGTTCTGGCTTGCAGCAATCGGCGGCGTTGGTATTTTAGCTTGCTTAATCTATCGTTCATTCGATTATGATGAAGGTTACTATATCAGTGTTGATGAAATTAAAAAATCAGAACATGTAGCATGAGAGGTGAAATGATATGGCGGCTTTAGATAAAAGCTTACCTTTGGAATATCAATCCGAACAAAGCAGATTGAATATCCTAGGATTCTGGATTTTTCTTGGGGCTGAAATTATGCTGTTCGCAACACTTTTCGCCTCTTATCTAGTACTCGCTGGTCGTACGGCAGATGGCCCAACACCAGCACAACTGTTTGAACTTAAAACGCTTTTAATTCAAACATTACTACTTTTAACAAGTAGTTTCACATGTGGTATCGTGATTCACGAAATGCGTAAGCACAACCAAAAAGCAATGCTTGGATGGTTCGTCCTTACATTACTTTTAGGTGCAGGCTTCCTATTCTTCGAGATTGAAGAGTTCATTATGTATATTGGTGAAGGCGCAACAATTCAAACAAGTGCTTTCCTATCTGGATTCTTCGTTCTTCTTGGAACACACGGAGCCCACGTAACAGGCGGTATCATTTGGGCAATTTGTGTTATTATCCAAATTTTAAAACGAGGTTTAACACCAGTTACAGCTCGTAAAGTATTCATTATCAGCTTATACTGGCATTTCCTTGATCTAGTTTGGGTCTTTATTTACACACTAGTTTACTTGAACGGGATGGTGGCGTAAATGGGTCAAAATAACAACCAAGCAAACGGGCATGCGCATAGCGGATTCCCTTGGTCACACGTTTTCGGATTTATTTTATCGCTTGCACTAACGTTTCTAGCTCTATACGTGGCACTTTATACAAGCCTGCCACTATCAACGATCTTAACTACCATTATCATAATGGCTGTTGCGCAAGCGTTGTTACAATTAATTATGTTCATGCATTTAAAAGAAGGAGAAGGAAGAGTTCAAATTCTTACTATGATCTACAGTTTCTTCGTTGCAACTGCAACAGTTGGTTTAACTGTATGGATCTTCTTCTCAATGTAATGTACATGAAAAAGACTGCTGAGATTGCTCAGCAGTCTTTTTTTACTCCCTCCACTATTACATCCACATTACGGAATTAACAACAGAATCATGAAAAATATACTTATTATGACAAATGTTAAGAAAACTCTTTCTTTATGAAATCGAATCCATATGCGTTGCTTTTCTACCTATTATATGGCTAAATAAGTACTATATTTATTTGAAGGGAGAGAACGCAATGGAACATCACACTTCTGTTCTATCACTTATGGTTGTCGTTGCAATCGCGTTTTTCGTTCCCCTTTTGTTACAACGCTTTAAATTAAAAGCACTTCCTGTCGTTGTTGCAGAAATCATCGCAGGAATCTTTGTAGGTAAAAGTGGGTTTAATATTATTGAGCCAGATATGTGGCTTCAAGTCTTATCGACACTAGGATTTATCTTTCTTATGTTTTTAAGCGGTTTAGAAATTGATTTTTCTATCTTTAAACAAAAAGGGAAAAAGAACACGACAAACGAACCAAACACATTCCAAGCAGCAAGTATTATCTTCTTATTTATTTTCATCTTATCTTATGCCCTATCACTACTATTCGTATGGCTAGGATTTGTAGATAATGCAATGTTTATGACTTTAATCATTTCAACAATCTCTTTAGGCGTTGTCGTACCAACATTAAAAGAGAATAACTTAGGAAAAACAGCAATTGGACAAATCATTTTATTAGTCGCTGTTATTGCGGATTTAGTTACAATGATTTTACTCGCTGTTTTCGTCGGATTAAATTCCGAAAGCGGCCAAAGCATGTGGCTCCTTCTTCTTCTATTCGGCGCTGGTATTGTTATTTACTTCGTTGCAAAACGTTTTAAAAACATTCCATACTTGGATAGCTTAAAAGCTGGAAGTGTACAAATTGATACACGAGCTGTTTTTGCACTCATCTTAATATTAGTTGGGTTATCTGAATCCGTTGGAGCTGAAAATATTTTAGGTGCCTTCTTAGCAGGTGTACTCGTATCATTATTATCACCAAATGAAGATATGGTTGAAAAACTGGATTCTATCGGATACGGTTTCTTCATTCCTATTTTCTTCGTAATGGTTGGTGTAAATTTAGAGGTTTGGTCTATTTTTAAAGAGCCTTCTAGTATGCTCATGATTCCAATTCTAATTGTAGGACTCTTTATCTCAAAACTGTTACCATCACTCGTTTTACGAAAATGGTATCCACGTAATATCGTACTGGGGAGTGCCATCTTATTAACATCGACACTTTCTTTAGTTATTGCAGCTGCACAAATTGGTGAAAAGTTAGGGATCATCAGTCCAAGTTTATCCGCTTCCCTTATTTTAAGCGCAGTTATTACTTGTATTTTTGCACCTATATTATTTAAAAAGATGTTCCCAAAAGTGGAAACACCAAAACCAAAAGTTTCTATTATTGGTGCGAGCAGAATTACCCTTCCGTTATCACTTGATTTAAAACGAGAAGATTATGACGTAACACTATATATGATGCGTCAAAACAAAATAAATGATCAGGAAGCGAAATCACATGACTTTCCTATCGTGAAATTAGATGACATCACAATTGCATCGTTAACTGAACAAACAGCCTTTCATGCAGACCGAGTTGTTGTTGCAACAAGTGATGATGAGCAAAACTTATTATTAGCAGAACACGCAAAAGAACTAGGTGTTGAACATGTTATTGCAAGTGTAGAAGATCCACTTCTACAAGAAAAAGCAACGCAAGAACATATCGCTGTCTTCTCAACAATTAACTCTACACGTATTCTATTACGTGCGCTAATTGATAAGCCGAGTCTCGTTCGCTTAATTACAACAGCAAACGAAACAGTCCGTGAAGTTGAACTACGGAGCAATAAATATAATGGTGTTGCACTTCGTCGCCTTCCGTTTTTAGGTGATGTACTAGTCATTCAAATTTATCGTGGGAATAAAGCATTAATCCCACATGGTGATACAAGACTACAACACGGTGATACATTACTTGTAACAGGCTCAAAAGAACATATCGATACACTAAAAAGCATATTAGAATAGAAAAATGCCCCTCACATAATTGAGGGGCATTTTTTTCCATTTCATATGGTAAAATGTTACTATCACATATTATGAGGATGGATTACATTATGTCTATTATAACTTTAGCTCTCTTATTATTAGCCGAAATACTCGTGGCCATTATTCTCATCGGTGTTAGCATTGAAATTTGTAGTTACGGATGGAAAAAGTCGAATGGAATAAAATACTCTTGCCTCTTACTTTCACTCCTTCTCGGAACCGCTAGCATACTCGGACTTTTCGCCGCACCTGCCTATTTCTTTATACAATTAACAGAAAAAGCGTTATAAGAAAGGATGTTACTATGCTTACCGTGAAAAATATTGATGGATCTGAAACTTACGTATTACGTCAAAAAATTTTGCGCCCGAGTCAAACATTAGCAGATTGTAAATACCCTTCCGACTATGAAACAGACAGCTTTCACCTAGGGGCATTTATAAATGATAAACTAATTAGTATCGCTTCCTTCTCAAAAGAAATATATCCTGACCTACCTACAGGTATTCATTATCGTCTACGAGGAATGGCCACATTACCTGAATTTCGAAACAACCACGCTGGAAGCTCCTTAATTCAGAAAGCAGAACAAATCTTACAAGAGCGTCAAGCAAATATATTATGGTGTAATGGCCGAATTACTGTGTCTGACTATTACAAGCGCTTAGGCTTCCAAGAACATGGTGAAATCTTTGAAATTGAACCAATTGGCCTTCATAAAGTACTGTATAAAAGAATATAAAAAAAGCTTTCCGCAATACGGGAAAGCTTTTCTTATATTTCAATCTTCACTTTTTATTTTTTTCATATATATGTATATAAACAGACTAGGAACTAAAAAACAAACTAACATAATAAGTCCTGTCATACTAATTTCTTTTATTGAAATATCTGGTGTTACAACGATACAAATAGCTAAAATCCCAATAACAATGCTCACCGGAACGAATAATAGCTTCATAAGATAACTGCGTGATACTCCGCCCGTATGCTCATACACTTCCACTGAATTTTTCAAGTTTAAAAAGTTAATAACTATGATCCCGCCCATAAACACCACTAATAAATCCGAAACACTTTCATATCCTGCATCTTGCAAAACGTAGCGATAAAAAACAATACCTAGTATGACAATATTTTGTAAGATGAAAACGAGTCTAATATGTTTTAGCCCCTCAATCATTAAGCGTTCATCTTTCACGATTCTCATCCCCTCACTCCTTTTCCTCCCAAAATAAATCATTCAAAGTTTTATCTACTGCATAACAAATTTTCAAACATAAATCTAAAGATGGGTTGTATTTCCCCTTCTCAATTAAACTAATCGTTTGCCTTGTAACGCCTACTTTTTCTGCTAATTGTTGCTGTGTTAAATCTAACTGAACACGCGCGACTTTTATTTTACTTACAGCCATCCATGTTCCCTCCTCTACCTTAGAGTAACATATATATTCCATTATGTAATTTATATTTTTCGTAACTACTTATAGTTTCACTTTATTATACACAAAAAAGGGGCCTCTCATAAAAAGCCCCCTCTCCTATATCTATATTATAAGAATAAATGACATCCAAATAAAATTGTAAATAAGTATAGTAACGGATGTACTTCCATCCCTTTCCCCTTCACAATTTTTAAGACTGGATACACTAAAAATCCAATTGCAATTCCATTCGCAATACTAGACGTTAACGGAATACCAACGAAAATTAAAAATGCTGGTAATGCATCTTCAAATTCATTCCAATTAATATCACGAATACTTTGTGCCATTAAACTACCTACAATAATTAATGAAGGAGCTGTAATAGCGGCTACGCTTGATAAAGAAGCAATAACAGGGCTAAAGAATGCCGTTATAATCGTTAGGCCGACTACTACAATACCTGTTAATCCCGTTTTACCACCTGCAGCAATACCAGCTGACGATTCAATCGTCGCTGCTGTTGGGCTTGTCCCAAAGATAGAGCCTGTAGTACCGCCAATTGCATCCGCAATAAATGCTTTACCAAAACGTTTCTCTGTATTATCTGTAATTAAACCTGCTTGTTTAATTAAACCGAGTAATGCTCCTGTTGTATCAAATAACAGTACAAGTAAAAATGAAAATACAACGCCATATAATCCGTATTCAATTACATCTGAAAAGGCGTTGATTGGATTTGAAACGATAATCCCCTCTGGTAAATGAGGCATCGCAACAATTTTATCCGTAAACTTCAGCTGCCCTGTAAAGAAGGCGATAATTCCTGTCACAATCATACTAATAAATAATGCACCGCTCACACGCAATGTCATTAATACCGCCGCTAAAATCAAACCAATTAAAGTTAAAATAACGGCTGGAGAATGGAAATCACCAATCGTAACTAAGTTAGATGGATGATCAACGATAATTCCAGATAGACGTAATCCAATAAAAGCAATAAATAACCCAATTCCACCTGCAATTGCATGTTTTAAACTATCAGGAATTGCGACAATAAGCTTTTGCCTAAATGAAGTGAAAGATAATAAAAGAAAAATGATACCTGTTACAAATACTGCTGAAAACGCAATGACATATGTAATCCCCTCTGCCTGTTGAACGACAGAATAAGCAAAATACGCATTCATTCCCATAGCTGGAGCAATAACAATTGGATAGTTAGCTAAAAACGCCATACATAGCGTCCCTACAACAGTCGCAATAATCGTTGCCGTAAAAGCTTGATCAAATGGTACACCTGCATCAGATAATATTTTCGGATTGATGACAAGAATATACGCAAATGTAAAAAAAGTTGTGATGCCAGCTAAAAGCTCTTGCTTCACAGAAGTGTTATATTTTTGTAATTGAAACATGGTTATGTACCCTTCCTACATCTAAATTATTATCACACATTCTTTTCTTACTAGTATGTGAGAAAAATATAATACTTAATCTTAACAATCAATAAAAAGAAGAGTCAATATATTCGCTAATAGTTCGAATTTTAAGTTTAAGTCTGACAAGCACAGATGTAGTACAGTTAATAATGATTATTTTTGTAGCATAACAGATAGAAATGTTTTATAATTTGAAATAGTTAAATATTTAGTAAACGCATTCAAATATCGTTCACTCTACAAGGGGGATTCTTCTTATGCAGCACACAAACAAATCTGGAACTTTAAACCGAGGTTTAAAAGAACGACATATTACTTTAATGTCACTCGGTTCAGCTATTGGCGTTGGACTATTTTTAGGATCTGCTTCTGCAATTAAACTAGCTGGCCCTTCTATTTTACTAGGCTATATGATTGCTGGACTCGTTATTTTTTTCATTATGCGAGCACTCGGAGAAATGGCAATTGAACAACCTGTTGCTGGCTCTTTTAGTAAATATGCATATGATTATCTTGGACCACTAGCTGGCTATATTACCGGTTGGAACTACTGGTTCTTATGGGTTGTTACTTGCATGGCTGAAATTACGGCTGCTGGCATTTACATGCAGTACTGGTTCCCAGATATTCCGCGCTGGACTTGGGCTTTACTCGCTCTATTATTAATGAGTGCTTTCAACTTTTTATCTGTAAAAGTATTTGGAGAACTTGAATTTTGGTTTGCTCTTATTAAAATTGTCACAATTATCTGTATGATAGTAGTTGGGGCAGGTATTATTTTATTTGGCTTCGGAAACGGTGGTATCGCTACTGGCATTTCAAACCTTTGGTCACATGGTGGCTGGTTCCCAAATGGTTTTTCTGGGTTACTCCTCTCCATGCAAATGGTGCTATTCGCTTATTTAGGCGTTGAATTAATCGGCGTTACAGCGGGTGAAGCGCAAAACCCGAAAAAAACACTCGCAAAAGCAATCGATAACGTATTTTGGAGAATATTACTGTTCTACGTTGGGGCTCTATTCGTTATGATGGCAATTTATCCATGGAACGAACTTGGTGAGAAAGGAAGTCCATTTGTATTAACATTCCAGCAAATCGGTATCGCAAAAGCAGCAGGAATTATTAACTTTGTCGTATTAACAGCAGCTCTTTCTTCTTGTAATGGTGGTTTATTTAGTACAGGCCGTATGCTGTATACATTAGCTCAACAGAAAAAAGCTCCGGAAAGATTCGGTCGTTTAAATAAAAATGGCATTCCAAGCCAAGGAATTGTAGCAACAGCAATCGTTTTACTCGTTGGTGTTATATTAAACTATCTTGTGCCCGCAAAAGTATTTACATGGCTCACTAGTATTTCAACTTTCGGGGCAATTTGGACTTGGGGTATTATATTAGTCGCTCAAATTAAGTTCCGTAAAAGTTTACCTGCGCAAAACAAACAAAAGTTATCGTATAAAATGCCTTTATACCCATTAAGTTCATATTTCTCACTTGCTTTCCTTGCACTAGTCTTATGTATAATGGCGTATTCAGAAGATACAAGGATTGCATTAATTGTTGGACCAATTTGGCTTATCGGTTTAGCTGTCGTGTATTACATGAAAGGTTTTCATAAAATTGATGAAACACCTAATTCAAAAATTAGTTAAGCAAAACATCCCTTCCTTATTACTTGGAAGGGATATTTTTATGCCTATATAAATATTTCTCAACAAATTTCACGGTATTTTTACAAATTTTTAATATTTTTTATGTTTTCCGTCTTTATTTTTACAGAAAAATAAATTACATTATTAAAGCACATATATTTATTATTAGGGGGATTCTTCTATGAAGAATAAAAAATGGATTACATTTTCTTTAGCAACAGCAATTACACTAAGTATAGGGGCTTCGTTCATACCATCTACTTATGCAGAAAGCTCTGTAGACCCAGCTCCTGAAATTGCTGCAAAAGTTGTAAATCAAAACAATGGGAAAAAAGTATTATTCGATAATACACACGGTCAAACTGCCGGGACTGCTGACTGGGTTATCGATGGTGGCTTTTCTGATTTCGGAAACGGCATTGCCCAAAACGGCTATCATGTAAAAGAACTTCGTAAATCAACACCGATTACATACGAAGATTTAAAAGACTACAATGTGTTTATCGTTCCAGAAGCAAATATTCCTTACAAAAAATCTGAACAAGATGCTATGTTACAATACGTGAAAAATGGCGGTAGTATTTTCTTCATTGCCGATCATTATAATGCAGATCGTAATAAAAATCGCTGGGACTCTTCTGAAGTATTTAACGGATATAGACGCGGTGCTTGGGATAATCCAGCAAAAGGAATGTCTACCGAAGAAGCAAATTCACAAGCTATGCAAGGAGTAGAAAGCTCTGATTGGCTATCTGACAACTTCGGTATTCGCTTCCGCTATAATGCAATCGGTGATGTTTCCGCTAAAAATATTGTATCACCTGAACAATCATTCGGAATTACAGAAGGGGTTTCATCTGTAGCAATGCATGCTGGTTCTACTTTAGCAATTACAAATCCAAAACTAGCAAAAGGACTTGTTTATCTTCCAGAGAACCCATCAAAATGGAATAACGCTGTCGATAGCGGTGTGTATAACGGCGGTGGTGTTGCAGAGGGCCCTTATGCTGCGATCGCAAAAGTAGGACTTGGAAAAGCTGCCTTTATTGGAGACTCTTCTCCTGTTGAAGATGCTACGCCAAAATACGTTCGTGAAGACTCTGGCCAAACAAAGAAAACTTACGATGGATATAAAGAAGAAAACGATGCGATCTTACTAGAAAATATCGTAAAGTGGCTATCGAATAAAGAAACATTTACAAGTTTAGACCAAGTAAATGGTTTACAACTTGATTTACCTACCACTTTACAAACATTTGAACAACCAAGCTTATCAACCGAACCACAACCTGAACCTTGGAGTGCGCCAAATGCAGGTTATCAATGGTTTAATACAAATACTTTTAAACCTGGTTCATATGGCTATAACGGTGCAGTAACAGCAAATGACTACGTAGTTACACACCCTAGCACTCTACCAAACAATGAAGTGTTCCAAATCAAAATTCAAGTAAATAACTTATTACCAAATACAACATACACTAATTACTCTTTAGGTATATTCACTACTGGTGGTACACAAGTAGCAAAAGTTCAAAATACAAACGGCACTTGGCCATCTACTTTCGGATATAGTAGTGCATTTTCTTTCACAACAAATAGCTTAGGTTCTGCTGAAAAAATTGTGAACGTACAAATCGATCCAAATACTACTGGACAAGCAACACTTCGTCTACGCCAAAATACAACAGCGAAATATAATGAAGCTGTAACGATTAATAAGAAATAATGAAAAAGGCAATCCAGATATGGATTGCCTTCTTTTTACTTCTCTTCTTTTGAGAAAAACATTCTTGAAATAACGATACCTATACTACCTACTATTAAGAATAACACCGCCCTGATCATCATTGAAACTTCTGGTAAGTCTAGAAGGAATAGCTTTCCTATCGTTACGACTAACACGACTAAGCCTGCATACAATATTTCATTCATATTTTTATTCCGTCCAAACCAAACTGCAAATAATGCATATACCATCCATAATAACGATACAGATACATTTATTATGCTTCCATCTGTGGACAAAACTTCACCGATTCTAGTAATTGTAATAAATACAATCACCATAAACCAATAGAGTGCTATAGAATACACATACTTGCCAAAGCTTGCTAATACTTCTTTCGCTTGTCTCATGCAATAATAGAACGTTCCTATTAAAATAAGATGAGCAACAAAGCCTGCCGAAATAAATTGATCAAACGGGCTAAAAATCGTCTGTATCATTCCAATTGCATAAACCGTCGCACTAACATACAATTTTATCTGTTGTTTTCCTTTAATAGAAGTAAACATACCAAGGAAACCTTGTAATAATAGTACAATCGCTGCATTCACTAAACTATACTCATATAAAATCGCTAAACTAAATGCTCCCATTGCGAAACCAAATAAAAGATTTGTAAATGTAGAATTTCTATTCTTCCTATATTCAAACACAAACATAACAGCGTGCACGAGTGCACTTATCATTAATCCCCATGTTGTAAATTCAGGTATTTTTGAAATGGCTATTATAAAGAAGACTGCATTTGCACTAAATATCGCCAAGCGTGGCTCTACTATAAAACTTCTCTCTGTAAACACATGCCAAAATAATAGTAAGTGAATCAAACCATAAACTACTGTTAACTGGACTTGCAAATCCTCTACTAACATTGACATAACAGCAAAAAAGACAAAAAGAACAATAGCAGCAACAACATAAGAAATCATATATAAATACTGATAACGATTTTTCAACGCATACCATAATAAGCTGAGCGTTAGTATCATCTCATATCCAAAGAAAATATACGGATTAGGAGTCGTACTATTTAATAAGAATGGCACGAAGAAAGCTCCTACCGCTACGAATATAGTAAGATATTCCGATTGATACCTCTTCGCTATATAAATACCTAAAATGACCCATGCAATATTACATACAAACGCAACACTCGCTGGAATAAATCCATATAAATAATGTGCCGCAAATGTCGTTAAAACTATACCCGTAATACTTCCTCCTGCTAGTACTAACCCTAATGCTTGCCGCTCGCGTTTAATTTGAATATCCCCTATATAATAAAAACCGATTGAGAGGACAATACCAAACACAATTCGTATTGCTGGTGTTAATAATCCTGCATCTACCCCTGCTTTAAATAACCAAATTACTCCAAGCAACATAATACCGACAAATATGCGCGGTAACCACGTTTGGCAAAACTTAATAATATTAAATGGTTCCGGCTTAAAAGCAGATATATCCACTTGTTTTACCTCACGTTCTTGCACAGGCTCTTTTATTGTAGCTACTTCTACTTTTTGTCTTTCCTCCATCACCGTATCAATATATTCTTTCTTTTCCTTACTAACATGTTGCTGAGCATTTTCTACTTCTATTTCTCTTTGTTTTGCTTTCAATTCAAAAAGTGCTTCTTGAATCGTTTCAATTGCCGTTTCAAGTGCTTCTATTTTCTTATTTAAATCTTCCTTCATACGCTCCCCCCTCATCATCCGTTCGAAACCTATATATTACCAATTATCTTTATCATACTCTTAGTCTATTCATTTTCAATACTATTTTTCCAAAAAAAGAAAGGTGTTTTCCGAAATAGGAAAACACCTTTTTACTCATTTCTTCTTATTTAAAACACTACTCACGATAACACCAATACAAGCACCTATAATAGCTGGAACAATCCACCCAACACCTTCTGTATAAAACGGAATGTATTTTAATACTGATGTCCACTGACTCATCATTACATTTTTATTGAAAATATCGATTGCACTAAATACCGCTACAATCACAATTGTAACTGGATATATGCATACATACTTCCCAATATACTTATGGAATAGCCCTAAAATAATAAGCGTTAATGCAACTGGATAAATAAATCCAAGAATTGGTACCGATACCTTTAAAATTTGTGTTAATCCTAAATTAGCTAAAATCATACTAACAAAACTTAAGATAAATGCCCAAACTTTATAAGCTACTTTTGGAAATGCACTTGCGAAAAATTGACTACAAGATGTAACAAGTCCGATTGAAACACATAAACACGCAATCGTAAAAATAAGACCTAATAAAACGACTCCGCCTTGTCCAAATAATGTAGTCATCACTTGTGCTAACACTTGCGCGCCATTATCAAATATCCCCAATGACCCACTCATTGAACCGACATATCCAAGTATGACATAAATAATAGATAATAATAGTCCTGCACCAATTCCTGCAATACTCATATATTTCGCTAAACCTTTATCATCTTCAATACCTTTTGCACGAAGAGCATTTGCAATCACAATCCCAAAAATTAAAGCTGCTAATGCATCCATCGTTAAATATCCATCTAAAAACCCTTGGAACATAGGCGCTTGTCCATAGTTTCCAGCAGCCTCTTTCACACTACCTACTGATGTAAACATGCTTTTTATAAAGATAAGAGCAATCATACCTAATAATAACGGTGTTAAAACTTTTCCGAACAACCCCATTAATTTAGACGGTGATAAACTTAACCAGTACACAATACTAAAGAAAATAACTGTGTAACATAATAAGATTACGCTACCTGCTTCCGGGAATAACTGACCCGGTCCCATCTCAAAAGCGAGACTTCCTGCACGCGGAATGCCAAGGCCTGGTCCAATAAATAAATACACGATACACGGAAAAATAATGGCGAATGAAGAATGAACTCTACCCGCTAGCGTTTGAAAACTTCCTGCTTTCGCAATCGCAATAACTCCCAATATAGGAAGACCTGTTGCTGATATAATAAACCCTACTAATGAAATCCACACATGTTCTCCTGCTTCATACCCAAGGAAAGGTGGGAATATAAGATTCCCCGCTCCAAAGAACATCGAGAATAACATAAGACTAATAAGTAAAATTTCTTTTTTCTGTAACAATTTCATTTCTTTCTCCTTCTTTAATTTCATCTTTTATGAAATCAATTTCACATATAAAAAAGTGCAATAAACCGCTTCTTTACAAAGAAAACATAGTCCATAGTCTAACATAAAAGAAACACTCATTCTATAGCTATATCCCTTTTCCAATTTCTTCTGAAAAATCAACCTTTATTGACTTATAATAGTTAATAAGGTAAAATATTAAATGTACAAAATTATTAACTTTGTTTTTGTTTGTGTCAGGAGGAAAATAACATGGAATCAGCGATACAACTAGAAAAAGAACAACAAAGAAAAAAGAAACATCCTCCAGGTTTATACTTACTCTTCTTTACAGAAATGTGGGAAAGATTTAGTTACTATGGATTACGAGGATTATTAACATTATATTTAACGACAGCTTTAGTAAGCGGTGGTCTTGGGTTTAGTCCCGCATGGGCACTCTCTATTTACGGATTTTACACTGGAGCCTGTTATTTCACACCAATGATTGGTGGATACTTAACAGACCGTTTTCTAGGTAGACGAAAAGCGATTACAATTGGTGGTATAACAATGGCAATCGGTAACCTTACACTATTTGCCTTACAAAACCAAGTCGGCCTATACCTCGGATTAGCGCTTATTATTATTGGTAACGGATTCTTCAAACCGAACATCTCTACACTGGTTGGGGAATTATATGAAGAGAACGATCCAAAACGTGATAGTGCATTTACCATTTTCTATATGGGTATTAACGTCGGATCATTTTTAGCTCCACTCGTTTGCGGATTTTTATCAGAAAATTTATTCAAAACAACGGTTGATGGCGTTGTACATTACGGATTCCGTTACGGATTCTTAGCCGCTTCAATCGGAATGATCATTGGACAAATTTTATTTACAACACTATCCAATCGCTTCCTTGGTGATATCGGTAAAAAACCAACTCGCGATTTACAAACAACAGATGGACAACCATCAGTAGGAGATACACCGTTAACAAAAAAAGAAAAACAACGTACTGCAGTTATCGTCATTTTAACATGCTTCGTTGTCTTCTTCTGGGCTGGCTTTGAACAAGCTGGTAGTTCATTAACATTATATACAAACAAATTTGTAGACCGCTCTGTGTTCGGATGGGAAGTTCCAACATCTTGGTTCCAATCGGTCAATCCATTATTTATTATTTTACTTGCTCCAGTCATCTCAGCATTATGGGCAAAACTTGCAACTCGCAAGCGTGGGGATTTAAAAATCCCAACTAAAATGGGACTTGGTATGATCTTGCTCGGTATCGGTTATATCATTCTCGTTATTGCTACATTAAAAACAGGTAGTGATGAACATAACATTACAGAAAAAGCAAACTTACTATTTATCGTCTTTACGTATCTTTTCCATACGTTAGGTGAGCTATTCTTATCACCTGTTGGACTATCAATGGTTAGTGCGCTTGCCCCAGTAAAACTTGCTTCTTTATTAATGGGAGTATGGTTAGCAAGCTCAGGAATCGCTAACATTTTAGGTGGACAACTTGCAAGCTTCACAACTTCACTTGGATATGCTGAAGTATTTACAGTAATTGGCGCTGTAGCAATTGTATTAGGCTGTGTTTTATTACTAATTTCTAAGAAGTTAGTGAAATGGATGGATTAAAAAAAGATGAGGGATTTCCCTCATCTTTTTTATTTCTTCGCCTTCGTTCCTACTAAATCACCAGCAACAACGTAACGTTTAGAATTATCTTTCACTGATACACATGTAATTAGCGTTATCTCGTCTTTCCCATGATCTTCAACAACTTCCCACTTATCAGGAGTTACTTCAGATACACCAGTAACCGCATATTCATATTCGTTTTCATTATCATACAAATAAATTTTATCGCCTTTTTTTAGAGAAGCTATATCACTAAATAAAACACCTTTTTTAGACATGTTATGTCCTGCTAATGCATAATTCCCTTTTCCCATTACTTGATTTTCTTTTACTGTTGCTGCACCTGATAATAAGTTTTTCTCAGTAGAAGACTTTAAAACAGGAAGTTCTAATGAAACACTTGGAATCGAAATACGACCAATTACTTGTTTCTTATCTAAAGATGCGTTCGCTACTTCTGCCAAATCTGGTTGGTTAATTTTCGAAGCATCTACAAATTCCGTCTCATGTTTTTCATAATCCATCTTTTGGACAGCCTGTACATTTTCAGTCTGTTTCTTTTCAGCTTGATATCCATCATAAAATGGCTTGCCGATTAATACACCACCTACAACAAATAGGAGGATTGCTACTATACTATAAATTCTTTGCTTATTCATATACAATTCCTTTCCCTTACAAAATCTTACTCTATATAAAATGATAAGATAATATTGCTATATGTACAAGTATAAGCTAAAAAGAAACCTTCTTGCATAGGCAAGAAGGTTTCTTTTCAGACCAACTTATTTCTGTACAATGATACATAAAAAACTGTCATTTGAACAAAAAGCATAAAAAACAAAATATATAACGGATATCCAGGAATATATAAATTAGCTACAGGAGAAAGCGTTAAACATCCAATAGCAATAACTACCCCATACCAGAATGAAATAAATGTTGTTCGGCATGCCTTTTGCGTGATTTCTTTTTCCCGCTCATCTTCTTGTGGAAATAGTAATGGGTACATCCAATAAGAAAGGGCTTTATGTTTCTTCTTTTGAACTTTATAAAAAATCGTCGTTATAATAGCTACAATAATTAATAATCCTAACGGTATCATATTGATTGTTACTTCAAATGGCAATTTCTTAGTTTCAATAATATTTGCCAGCTCTATCCAAGCATAATAGAGTTCAATAAATGCCCAACAAGCAATCATAAACCTCAGCACATTTAAAATATACGAAACCGCAATTTTATTCATCCTCTTCCCCCTCCTTATTTAAAACAAACACATCTTCCATCTTGAGCTCGAATACATCGCAAATCGTAAGCGCTAATAACAAAGAAGGAACATAATCCCCTTTTTCAATTGCCGCGATTGTTTGTCTCGTCACTCCAACCTTTTCTGCTAATACACTTTGCGAAAAATTAAACCGAGCTCTTAATTCCTTCACTCTATTTAAAATGGTCAAATTTACCACCTCTCACCACCATTGTATGCTATCCTTAACAAAATGTAAACTCAACTTAACATTATTTTTACAAAAAAATCCAACTTTACGTATTGTAAAGTTGGATTACATGTTAGTTTAAAATTGTAAGCTTAACATTTTTTCTGCCCCATTTACTAGATGAAGCTTTATCTGGCATTAAAACATCAATTTTGTGACCTTTAATCGCGCCACCAGTATCTGCTGCAATTGCTTCTCCGTATCCTTCAACATATACGCGAGAACCTAATGGGATAACAGATGGGTCCACTGCAATTAATTTCATTCCTGGGTTTGCAGTTAGATTATAGCCTCCCCATGCAGAATATACTTGTTGTCCTGGCCCATAGCCATTTTCACCTGGATCTGCTGTATAAGCTGTTGCATGTACATAGATTTCTCTTCCACCAGCAGTTGGCTTAGAAGGTTGTGCAGGTTCTACCTTCGAATTATTATTAGCTACAGGTTCAGCTGGTTTATTAGCTTTTTCTTTTTCTTGCTTTTTATTTTCAGCAACTTCCGCTTGTGCCTTAGCTAAAGCTTCTTGCTCTGCCTTTGCAGCTGCCTCCGCTTTTGCACGCTCTTCTGCTGCAATTCTCGCTGCTTCTTGTTCACGAGCAATTGTTTCTTGTACTGCTTTCATGTTTGATTCGATTTTAGCTTTTTCTTCTGCTGCTAAATTAAGTTGGCTTGCAACCTGATTATATTTAGCTTGAACTGTTTGTAAGTTAGCTTGACGCTTTTTCAAGTTATCTTGCAGTTCAGCTTGTGCTTTTGCTAATTTTTGTTTGTCTACTACTAAAGATGCTTCTTTCTCGTCAATTGTTTTCTTATCTTCTTCAATTTGACGAAGATCTTGTTCTTGTAGACGTAGAATTTCTTTATCAGCTTCTAGAATAGTAGAAACTGCGTTCATACGTTGTAAGAAGTCTGCAAAGTTCTTTGACTCTACTACAACTTCTACTACTAAACTTGTATTTGAACTGTTTTGAACAGAAACCATACGTTTTCTCATAATATCCTTACGAGCAAGGACTTTATCCTCTAAAACGACAATTTCGTTCTTTTTTTGTTCAATCTGCTTATGTGTTTCATCAATTTTACGTTGAATAGCAGCTTGATCCTCTTTATTTTTTGCAATTGTATTATTTAAATTATGTAGTTCGTTTTCGATACCTTGAATTTCTTTACTAACAGCTTGCTTCTCTTGCTCTTTCTTTTGCATTTCTGCATCGTTTTGCTGCAATTGCTGTTGCATGTTGTTAAGTTTCTCGTCGTTTGACTCTGCTTTAACAGCGACTGTACTAGAAAGACCTATAATTCCTGCTAATACTAGACTACTGATTCGCTTAAAATAGTTCATAATCCGACTCCCTTCTTATACAGTTATACATGATTTATTTTACAGTTTGTTTACAATACCATTAAATACAGTTTATTTTTCATGACGAAAAAAAGGGAATTATGCATAAAATGTAATAGATTCTTAAATATTTAACAATTCCTATATTTAAAAATTATAAAAGATGCTAAAATCCAAATATAGAGAAAATATAACTTCTAAAGGCGGTTGAAATAAATATATGTTTACTCAAAAGAAATCACTCCAACATAAAATTGATCAATTAGAAAGTCGTATACAAGAACTAGAAGCAGAATTAAAACAAAAGGATATCGAACAACAAGAGACTATTTCTTCTATCCACGATCGTGTACAAAGCGTTGTTCAAGAGCATCAACTTGTAAATAACCAGCACAATACACTTCAAAATTTAGTTCAACAATTAAGCTCATGTTTCGAAAATGTTTCAACACGTACTACACATTCCAATGAATTGAATAACGAAATGCTACAAAAAGAACAAAGCTTAATTCAATCTATTGAAGAAATTATTGATTGTTCTAACGAAGGAAAAGAATCTGTTCATCGTTTACTTATTGTAATTAATAAATTAGGTGAACAATCCCAGCGCACGTCTAATAGTATGAATCATTTAAGTGAACGCTCAAAAGAAATTGAGCAAATTGTAGAAGTCATCCAAAACATTGCAGCACAAACAAATTTACTTGCTTTAAATGCAAGTATTGAAGCTGCTCGTGCTGGAGAGCACGGTAAAGGATTCGCTGTCGTTGCCAATGAAGTAAGAAAACTAGCAGAAAGTACCGCTGAAAGTACAAAAAACATCGGCAACTTAACGAAAAAAATTCAAGAAGAAATTGAAAAAGCATACGATAATACAAAAGATAATTTGCATTTAGTCGATGAAGGTGTAGAAATGAGTGCCGATACAAACGCTAGAATCGAAAATATTTTAATTATGATTCAAACGTTACAAAACGGTGCTACAAATGTTATTAAAGCTATTGAAAACCAAAAGACTTGTAATGATGATATATTACGAGAATTCGCTAATACACAACAAATGTTCCAAAAGTTAAATACTACTATTATGAATCACATTCATGATGCTGAGAAAGTCGATGTTCAATTAACAAAAAGTCTTGAAGAAACAGTAGTTTCTCATTAATAGTAAAAATCCCTTATACTGTTATAAGGGATTTTTATTATATTTCGAATATTTATTTCTTCTCAATATTGAGCCGTATCTTTGTTATAATGGACAAGTTGTTTCTTTCAACTATTAAACAAGGAGGTTATTATGGAACAATTTTACTACATTTTAAAATATTTAATTCTTGGTCTGTTCCAAGGACTAACAGAACCGATTCCGATTTCTTCAAGCGGTCACCTCGTTTTGGCACAGCATTTGCTAGGACTAAAAATAGAGGGGTTTAGCTTTGAACTACTTGTTAATTCAGCTTCATTATTAGCTGTATTACTTATTTATAGAAATGATTTAATTCGTCTAACAAAGAATGGTCTATCTTATATATTTACAAGAGCAGAAGATGCAAAATCAGATTTCTTCTTTATTATTTACCTTGTCATTGCGACCATTCCAGCAGGTGTTATTGGTGTTTTATTTAAAGATTACATTGATCAGTACTTAAAAGGTGTGAAAATGGTTGGGATTTCCCTTCTTATTACCGCTGTCGGCCTTTGGATTATTAGAAACTTGCGTGGACGTAAAAATGATGGCGATCTTTCTATGAAAGATGCAATTATCGTCGGATTAGCACAAGCTTGCGCACTAATTCCTGGAATAAGCCGATCAGGTGCAACAATCGTAGCTGCGATGTTACTTGGTATGAAACAGGAAACGGCTCTTCGTTTCTCATTCTTACTATATATCCCTGTTAGCTTAGGTGGTTTATTACTAAGTATTACAGACATTGCAAAAGATCCAAATCTAGATACATTATTCGTACCCTATATCGTTGCATTTATCGCAACATTTATCATGACGTATATTTCATTAAAATGGTTTATGAACATTATGGCAAAAGGAAATTTAAAATATTTCTCTTTCTATTGCATTATCGTAGGTGTACTTACTCTTATTTTCTTATAAGGTGAAACTTACAAATAAAAAAGCGAGTCATTCTATTACACTAGGATGACTCGCTTTTTTATATCTTTATAATGATAAAGCCCCTCTTACTTTTTTTGTACAGTAAGAGGGGCTCTTTTATGCATATACTTTCTTTTCTTGACAATACAAACGAATAACATGTTTATTTTGTTGAAATACATCATGCGTTAGGCGGATAATAATAAAATTTCGTTTTATTTGATCATCATGAACAAAAATCTGTTCTCCCTCTTGAAAACGCCATGCACTTTCAAAAGTTGTAATATGATCCCCACTTACAGAAAAAAGCTCATATCGCATATTTTGTACCCTCTCTCAACTTATAATAATCATAATATCATTATATTAAATTTAGTATAACTTAATTCCGTTGAAATTTGTAATTTTTTCTATTTCGAAATATTTTAATTTTGTTTTAAGGTTCTTTTAACGTTATAATGATAAACGAATTTTCATTGAAAGGAGCTTCATTTTGACTGCATATATATTTCCAATAAAAACAGCATTTATTTTATTTCCTATTTTAGCAATGTTCCTCTTAATACCTTTTTTAATATTTAACTACCGAAAGTACGGTTATTTAAATAAATGGCGTTCATTTATTTTGTACTCATTATTACTTTACTTATTAAATGCCTATTTTCTTGTGATTTTGCCGTTACCACAAACATATGATACTTGTAGCCTACAACCGGCTAATACGCAGCACATGCAACTATCACCATTTTATTTCATACAAGAAATTAGTAATCATACTTCGGCAATTTTAACGAAACCAGCTACTTATTTCTACCTATTAAAAGAATCTGCGTTTTTACAAGTAGCATTTAACGTTCTATTAACCGTTCCATTCGGTATTTACTTACGTTATTATTTCCGACGTAGTTTCTTACAAACAATTTGTATTTCTTTTTGTCTTTCACTCTTTTTCGAGCTAACACAAGTGACTGGACTATACGGTATATACAATTGTGCGTACCGCTTATTTGATATAGACGATCTGTTTTTAAATACATTAGGCGGCGTAATCGGCTTTATCATTGCACCAATATTTACGTACTTCCTTCCGAAAGCAAACGAATTAGATAGTCATATTAATTTGGAAACGAAACCAGTCGGATTCGTTCGTCGCCTTATCGCGATGCAAATTGATTGGATTTTCTTATCCATCGTTGTACCTGTCATTAAAAACAAAGGAAATTCTTTCTTTGTTTCTAATATTCAATCTTACACGAACATATACGAACTCATTTTCATAACGTGTTCGATCTTTATTTACTTTATTATCATTCCATACTTTACGAATGGAAAGACAATTGGTAAAGCGTTGCTTCGTATTTACGTGAAAGGAAAATCAGATCGTATTACGTTGAAGGAACTATTCATCCGTTATGGTATATTCTATTTCGTTTTAGGTGGAATCAATTATATTCTTTCTAGTAGCTCTATCTTAAATCTTAAAGAACCTTTAGTATTAGTAGTTATATTATTATTCCAACTCGTAATTAACGGTCTATTTATTATTCATGTTTTATTACATGTATTTAGTCGTGATAAGTTACTATTTTACGAGCGAATTAGTCAAACAAGAAATGCGATCGTACTAAAAAAAGCTGACAAGTAATACTTTGTCAGCTTTTTTTCATAATCGTAAATAACTTTTCTGTGTAAGGGTTTGAAAACATTTCTGCTTCATCTAATAATTTCCTCACCTTTAGAAACGAATGCAATTCTGGATATATATTTTGTAATTTTTCATACGTTAACGTATGCATTTTCCCCCAATGCGGGCGTCCTTCATACTTTAGAAAAATTTTCTCCACCTCACCAAAATAAGCAGCATACTTCATACCTTTATACATATGAACAGCTATATACGCAGCATCTCTTCCATACGCTGGACTGAGCCATATGTCATCCCTTTTCACATAACGGCATTCAATTGGGAAGTGTACTTTATACTTTTTCTTTTCAATAAGGTTTGAAATTTCTTCTACAACGGCCTGCATATACTTTGAAGGAACACTATACTCCATTTCATAAAATGGAACCGCACGCGATGTAGCAAATACTTCATAACTCGGACCAATTATTTTTGTATTCGGTACAGCTTTAGCCGATAATCGACTTACTCCTTTACTTATAGAAGGAAACCATTTACATCCTTTAGACAACAAAGAGAACATCTTATTTTCAAGTAACTCTACCTTTAGTTTATGCCATTTCAAATCACTTTTTTTACCCGTTGTTTCGTTTGTAATTTTCACTTGCACTTCATCTGAATAAGGAAAAACAAAAAATTCAAAATGGCGATTCTTCTTATATTCTTCTAGCTTGTTCATTACAGTAGATAAGGACTGTTTTTCACTTTTATAAACGAGTGAATAGGCTGGAATAACCTTCAATTTTATTTTTATAATGATACCTAACATTCCAAGAGACAACTGAAAAGCTCTCCAATATTCTACATTCTCCGTTTGTGAACAAACTATACTCTCACCTGTAGATAAAACTGCGGTAATCTCTATAACTTGTGTTGATAAACTTCCAAAGGTAATCCCCGTGCCATGAGTCCCTGTACTAATCGCTCCTGCAATAGATTGCGAATCAATATCCCCTAAATTTTCTTGCGCATAACCTTTTTCCTCAAGTAACTTCCCTAGCTCATGTAACTTTGTTCCCGCCCATACTTCGGCAACCATCTTCTCTGCATCAACATTCACAATACCCTTCAATTCATCTAAAGAGACTAAAATTTCTTCCGTCTGCACAAGAGGGGTAAACGAGTGTCCTGAACCGACAACGCGAATTTTCTTCCCTTCTTTTCGTGCAAGCTCTACAACTTCTACTACATCTTGTATACTTTCTGGATACATCGTATAATGCGGTGTTCCTTCTACATTCCCTGTCCAATTTCTCCATTTTTGTCCCTTTATAGAAAGCATTGGCCATCCCCCCGATATGTTGAATACTCCCCAACAATCTCTTCTTCTTTCACACGATATAAAAACGGAAACCGCTCACATAACTCTCCAGCTTTACTATGGCGAAACAAGATAGAATCTCCTATTTCTACTCGTTCCTCACCGTTATAGAAAATCGGTGTTTGCACTTCACCAGCACCTTCTAAAGCTAATAGTTTGGCACCATCAGGCCTCCAAATCTCAGGTTCTTTATCTTTCCCGATTGCTCCTGAGGCCATATATCCACCACCTAAACAAGTGTAAATTGTTGGTGCTGGTTTACGCACAACTGGTAAAGCAAATCCGACAGCTGGATGAAATTGCACCTCTTTATAATAATCAAACAGCTTTGGGGCATAAAAGGCAGATCCTATTGTAATCTCTGAAACTGAATGATCTTGCTCAGTTGTTTTTATACTTCCTGTGCCTCCTCCATTTACAAACCTTAGTTCAATACCTAGATTTTGTATTTCTTTTACGATATGTCCTCTTCTTCCTTTAACTTCTAACACTGATTTCTTCTTTAAATATGAAATCACTTTACTTTTTACTCGTTGATTCGGTATGTGATCTCCTACCCCAGCAATTTGGGCTTCATATCCCATTACACCATCTAGTATTAAAAATGATGATTCTTTCAACCTTTTTACTATTTTCAAAGCACCTTGCACATCTCTTACCGGTGATCTTTTGACCCCAAAATGAAAATTAAAAAAACGACTACTCATATCAATATCTAAGCAAACACGAAAACATCCTTTAGACTTCTCAGCAATTTTTTCTAAATAAACAATATGATCTTCACAATCCACCATACAAGTTATAATGAGCCCTTGCTTTGTTAGCAAACTTATTTCATGTAACGCTCTATCATCATAAGCAGGATATCCGAGCAATAAATCATTGAATCCTTGTTCAATTAAAAACAAAACTTCCCTAGGTGAAAAACACATAATACCTTGAAAACGATCATTTGCAGCTAAAATCTTTTGCATAACCGGAACAGAACGTAACGATTTACTCGCTATACGAATCTTCTTATTTCCACTTAATTCTATAATCAATTGAATATTTCTATCTAAAGCTACTTCATCCAAAAATGCACAAGGTAATGGAACTTCTTTAAAAATTCCTCGATCCACATTTTTCTCTCCTCTTCTCTATATGTCTTATACATATTGGAAAGAAAGTTGGAATCTCCTCTACAAAATAAAAAAGTTTCTTCCTATTTAAGAAGAAACTTTTTAGGACTACTTCATAGAAATAGTTGCTGCTACTGGATAATGATCAGAATAATCATCATACGTATATTTTTTGAGCCATGATGTAACAGTCCACTGTGGAGATTTTGGTTGTAATACTTTATTCTCTATAAATGATGGATTCGCATGGTCCTTACTTGCAATAATATAATCTAAATACTCAGCAGGACTATCAGGGAAATTATATTTTGCAATACTGTTTGTCGTTGCATCCCAAGTTGCTGTATGTCCCGTATAAGATGGAATTGACGCATGCAATGTTTTAAACATGGATGCGTACTCTGAGTCACTATTGTTCTCTGCATTTATTTTATTCACGTTCATATCACCACCAAATAGAACGTACTCGTCATTTGGTATATTCTTATTTTTAATAAAATCTTGAATTTCTTTTAGTTGGTTTGTACGTACAGATGCAGGTGAAGTTTTTCCACACATACTATCTTCAGCCTGCAAGTGTGTCCCAATCACATGAACGAAACGATCATTTTTCTTAATTTTCGTGTATACAAACCCTTTATTTGATAAATTATCTGGCCCGCATCCTTTTGCAAATACATATTGAATCTTTTCAACGATCGGCCATTTACTCACGATTGCAACGCCTCCATCTTCAGGCGTTGAAGATGAATAGCTACCTAACGTTTTATCCCATTCATTTCCGTTACTACGACCTAATACTGCTGTTTGATTTGGATATTCTTTCTTCAAATTCCCTAACAAACGATCTGATGCGCTATTATCAAATACTTCATTTAATATAACTACATCCTGATTCTTAATATAATCTGCCACCCCAATTAAATCGGCACGCTGACTTTGTCCCCAGTTCGGATATAAGTTAGTTGATAGCATATACACGTTGTGCGTCATCACTTTCAAAGTGTTGTTTTGATCTGTAGACGTGTCTGCTTGCACTGAAGATCCTCCGTATAAAACTCCTAAACCAATCCCAAAGCTAAGTACACCTTTTAGCAATTTACCTTTCACGTTCCATACCTCCATTTGTATAGTAATAAAAAGGTCAAATACTCTATTGTGAGATTTGACCTTTTTTAAATACTTAACGATCTCCGTACGTATCAAACCAAAGCTGAATGTATCCAGCAGTAACACGTTGTGCATCCATTAATCGCTTACCTGTCATTGGCGTAACTTCAGCGCGCCATTTATCTGCATATTCTTGTGACACAGCTGCTTTTACGAACCAATCTTTCGTATTATCATTTACAATTCCAGAGTAATCTTGTTTCGCTACTACTGCCGCTCCATGAATCCACTCTTCTGGATTTGTACCTTTCCAGTTCCAATATCCATTTCCATCCGTTACTTTATAATTATCTTTTATCGTATCTACAAAGTTTTCATATTTAGAATGGAATCCTTGTGGATATGAAAGATTTGTAAAGTTTGCCGCATGCATCGGTTGGTTTACATCTCCTAAATAATGAAGAGATAATCCTAAATAGAAGAATGCTTGTTTCATATCTTTATTTTTGTATGATTCACCAGCTAATTTAAAATATTTAGCGCCAGTTTCTTTTGCCTGCTTTGCAAATGGAATATATGTTTTTCCATTGTCTGGATCATAGAAATGTGAAGCAAATGTGCTATTATCATAATAAGGATTTTCATAGTCAGCAGCATAAATACCGTTCTCTAACTCCGTACGCCATTCATTTAATTGTGCAACTCGATCTTGTTTTACAAGTGTTGTATTGCGAGACATAATATCAATCGCACGGTTTACAATCCATAAATGAGAATTTACACCTTCTTTATGTTTATCTTCAGCAGACCAGCGGTGAACTATTTTTATTTTACTTCCCCCATCATTTTCATGAGCAAATGCAACGCTTTGTAAAGGAGCTACTAATGTAATAGCTGCTGCTAAAGCAAGTACTTTCTTTTTCATCTGAAATCCTCCATTTTATAATCGAATTATTGTAAACTTTTTGTTAGGATCCTATGATGTCGTCCGGTTAACCTATGACTAGAATATCCCACCTTTCATGAAATTTCTATCACTAAATTAAAATATGCAAATGTTCATATCATTATAACTTTATACATAGTGAATATAATGAATGAATGCACTTTCATTTTAATAAACTATTATTAAGGCTTATCTAAACTAATGTAAAAAAAGAGTAAAGCATACACATGCTTTACTCTTTTTTTCTATTCGATAATATACTTGGCAGTTGGACATTAACTGCCAACTTATGTATAAATCCAAACACTAATCCAATTCCAATAAATATGTATAAGATTGTAAATATCTTTCCAAAATCAGTTTGCGGACTAAAATTCGCATCACCAACAGTCGTCAACGTGACCACACTAAAATATAAAGCGTCGAGAGGACGTAATCCTTCAACTGTACTATAAAAAATTGTACCAGACGTTAATGTTAAAAATGTTAATACGAATAATACTTGAAATTCTTTATCTTTCCACGCTCGTAAACAAGCTTTTAGCATCCGTTTCAATGTCAACATAAATGAAAGCATTAGACTTCCCCTTCCAAACAAAATACCTGTAGTTACAGGAAAGTCTATCACCTTTCTGTACAGAAAAAAAGTAGCCCTCTTCTATTTCTAGAAAAGAGCTACTTTTTACTATTCTATATTATTTAGGTGAAACAAGAATTTTCACTTGTGTTTTATCTTTTACAAGTGCTTCAAATCCTTCTTCAACAACTTGATCCACTGTGATTTTTTTCGTAATTAATTTCTCTGCTTGAATTTGGCCAGAGCTAATTAATTTAATAACAGCTGGGAAGATATGACGATATCCTAAAATACCAACCACTTCTTTTTCTTTTAGTACAAGATTGTTTGGAGTAATTGTTGCGTCTTTTTCCCATACACTAACAATTACAGTTTGTCCTTCGAAGCTTGTACTTTCAATTGCTTGACGAAGTACTACTTCAACACCTGTTACTTCAAAGCTCACATTTACACCTAAACCATTTGTTAAGTTACGAATTTCTGCTAATACATCTTGAGTAGCTGGATTTAATACGTAATCCGCACCTGCTAATTTTGCTAACTCTTGACGTTCTTTAGAAAGCTCGACTGCAATAACAGGAGTTGCTCCTGCTGCTTTAGCTGCTTGGATAACAAGAAGTCCAATTGGACCACAACCAAATACTGCTACAGCTTCCCCTTCTTTTAATTTACTTTGACGTACTGCATGAACTGCTACAGCTGCTGGTTCTACAAGTGCACCTTGTTCATATGTCATTTCATCTGGAATATGGTGAACCATATCTTCTGGTACTACTGTATATTCAGAGAAACCGCCGCCTTCTCCGCCAAGACCGTGGAAAACAAGTTGTTCACAAACATTGTAATGTCCATGTTTACAAGCTTCACATTTACCACAAGAATAAATTGGTTCTACAACGACGCGGTCTCCTACTTTATGAGATGTAACGCCTTCACCGATTTCAACTACCTCACCGCTAAACTCATGACCTAAAATAACCGGTGCTTTTACATGTGTTAATGGATGCTCTTCTGTTGGAATAAAAATAGGTCCTGCTAAATATTCATGCAGGTCTGTCCCGCAGATACCACACCATTTAACTTTAATCTTAACTGCTCCTGGTTTTACAGTTGGTTCTGGTACTTCTTCTACTCTTACATCACGTTGATTATGCCAAAGTAATGCTTTCATTTTATACATCCCTCTCTATGTATATACTTAACCTGGTGAAGTTTACAAATCTATTATAATACTTCTATCCATATATTTCAAAAAAACAATCTCATTTCCACTAAATTTTAACAAATAACGTTCAATATTTTGTCACTTTGTACTTTTTTCCACATCTGTTAACTCAATTTCATTGCGGTTGAAATTAGCATTATGCCATAATAGCATAGGAGAGGTGAATATCGCTTGAAATATTTTATTTACTTTATTGTTATCGTAGCGTTTCTAGATACATTTTCACAATTACCTATTATGAGTACGTTCGCTCAAAGTCTTGGAGGATCCCCTCTTATTATTGGGCTAGTTGTCGGCATGTACTCATTTGCTAATATGATTGGTAATATTATTGCTGGCGCTGCTGTCGATAAATTTGGTGCAAAAAAAATACTTTATATAAGCATGGGACTCACGAGTTTCATAGTCTTGTTATACACCGTTGTTCAAAGTGGTGAACAACTATTAGTTGTGCGCTTTATGCATGGGTTTAGTGACGGATTTTTAATTCCTGCTGCCTTTACGTTTTTATCAAAACAAACAAATTCAGCAAGACAAGGTAAGGCAATGGCCCTATCTGGTGCTGCTGTTGGAACAGCGGCAATTGTAGGACCTGCCTTCAGCGGGATTATGAAAGCAACTGCTGGTATAGAGTGGGTGTTCATTACCATTTCTATTTTAATGGTTCTTGGTACAATCGTATCTCTCTTCTTCTTACCAAATAACGTATCAAGAAAAGATACTTCAAGAACACAAATGATGAACAAAGAAGATATGTTTGAACTATTGAAATCAGAACCGTTATTACAGGCATATATTGGTGCTTTCACACTCATGTTTTCACAAGGAATTGTCACTTATATGTTACCAGTGAAAGTTGAGGCATTAGCACTTAAAGCATCTACAACAGGCATGATGTTAAGTGTATTCGGTATTACCGCTATCCTCTTCTTCTTACTACCAACAAATCGTATTTACGATCGATTTAATCGTTCAAAACTAATGCTAATTGGTATTGCAGTAATGGCATTAGCATTATCTTTACTTGGATTATTTGCAACAAAAGGCATGCTCTTTATCGTTATGATGATTTATGGCATTGGATTCGCTATCCTTTTCCCATCGATAAATGCATTACTTGTTGAAAATACGACAGATGATAAACGCGGAAAAGCATTTGGATTGTTTTATGCTTTCTTCTCATTAGGAGTTGTTGCTGGATCCTTTACAGTTGGAGCAATCGGGGCATCCCCTAGCGCCAGCTTCGTTATTGGAACTGCATTCTTATTAACATTTGCCGGAATGATTTATGTCAGAAGCAAAATAAAAAACAAAGGCAAAGTAAAAAAGACAATGATGGGTTAATTCCATCGTTGTCTTTTTTTGCCGAATATATTACTTTTGTGTGTAGCTAAGTAACAATGTAAATAAATTGAATGGTAAAGGCAATACTACATTTCTTCTTTTACAAAAAAAGTGTATCAATACCAACGATACTTCGACAATTTCCTCGGAAATATTTCCTTTCCCTGCATAATTTGATACACTACATATAAACAGACACTTGTATTACATAAGCTAAAATAATAACTTACTGTACAAATTCAAAAGCACATTCTTCATATGAAGAATGTGCTTTTCTGTTATTAACGTTTAATCCAAACAGCGCCTGCTGATTTATCCTCTGCCTGTCCAACAACTTGGAATTTAAGTCCAAGATTCGGAACTTTTCTTCCTGCGTCTGCAATTTGTTTGTTACTATATACTTTTGAGTCATCAAAAGTTGTAACACCTTGTAATCCAGAATAGTTAAACTGTCCACGTGTTAATGAATTTACACTCCATGCTGGTGTTTGATCAAATGAAAATGCAGCGTCTGCAATTTGCATTCCAGTATTACCGTAAGTTGGTTTTCCATTTAAATTTCCCACAAGCGCCTCTGGATGTGAATCTACAACACCAAGGAATCCTTCACCTGGATGTACCCCAACCCAGTTATCTTTAAAGCTATCATCTGCATACCAAACGACAAGACCTGTATTATACACTGGGCCTTTTCCTGCTTTTAATCCATTATCTGATCCCGCATAGTTTCTCCACTCTAAGTAGTAATAATGAGCTTTTTTCTCTGTCCCATCAGAAACAACAAAACCATTTACATTCATTTTAGCTGTTCCTTCTGCATCATCAGAAAATACTACTTGTCCATCAACTGTTACATTTACATTGTCCATCGCAAAACCTTTATACGTTACAGCTGGATCTGTAATATAGTCGAATTGTAGTTTCACTTTTTTCCCTTTAAATTGACTTAAATCATATGATTTATCTATCCATTTCCCATCTGTTGTATCTTTATCTCCTTGGACTGCTTTTTCTCCAAGTCTATCAATTAATGTTTTCGTTCCACCTTCTGTTACTGCATGTACTTCGACAAAATCGCACTCTGCTTCTAACTCATAATTTGCTTTATAATCGAATTTTGCATTTGTTCCTTTTGTTAAATCAAAGAATGGTGTTTCTAGTGTTGTATGCATATCATCTCCTCTTGTACTGTAATATGCATGCTTTCCAAACTCCGGCTTAATCGTTTCAACACTTTTACCTGGTAAGTTAACACGTACAACGCCTGGACGATTGGACTTCGTAACACTTTGATCGATATATGTAGGAACTCCTACACCACGTTTAATGTTATCGTAATCTACTTCCAAAATTCTTGCCCAGTTGCCACCCATATTCTTTTGTAAGAAATCTTTATTTTGTGGTGAGAAACTAGTTGGCTCTGTTCCTGCAATTTTCCCTGTCCAACTTCCCCCACTCATGAGTGACCAAGCTTCGACGGGTGAACCCGTTCCAGTATATTTCGTATCATATTCATCTGGTAAGCCAAGGTCATGTCCAAATTCATGCGCAAATACGCCTACTGCTCCATCTTCTGGTTCAATTGTGTAATCATGTGCTGCTACTTTGCCACCAAAGTAATCTACCTTTGATTTTGTCCCTTCAATTGCTACTGGATCTATTGCTAATTTTGAACGATGTGACCAAATGGCATCATCGCCTAATTTACCACCACCAGCTTCTTGACCAACACCTGCATGGATTACCATTAAATGATCAATTACACCGTCAGGCTCATTTTGATTCCCATCACCATTTGTATCATATCTATCAAACTGATCAAATTGAGATAAATCTAACCCTTTCTCAGCAGCTGCATGTAAAGCTTCTTTCACTAAATCACGTGCGCCTTTTGGTCCTTTATTATCGTGACCACTACTACCATCAGCACCGTAGTCAGATGCTTTTCCTGGAACAGTTAGCCACTCCGTTACATATCCATCTGTCGTATAACTACCACCAGACTGCTCTTCGTAATATTGTTTAAATGTTTTTACTTTCGAACCATCAAATAACGTGTATGGTTCATTACCAAATAACATCTTTTGATAATGCTCTCTACTAAAGTCATTCGAATACATATACCCTGGCGTTTGATCAATATTATTATGTTTATAATCACTAAATTCAACGAGTAATACTAATACCTTATCTGTTCGAACAGATCCCTTATACGGCGCTTGCTTTGCTTTAGATGTTGGAACTTGCCCATTCAATTGTTTTTTATTTGGTTCAGGCTTTTGCTCAGGGCTAACATTTTTTTCAGGTTTCTTTACTTTCTCCTTTTCTTCCATTTTTTTCTCTTTTACTTTTTTCACGAAATCAGATGCCTCTTTAGCAGTATCGGTTGGAAGAATTTCTTTATTTGCCTGATCCCCTTGTTTCTTTTCAATATATTTCTCTACAGCTTTTTTCGTCTCTTCTTTAGAAGATGCTGGATTAATTGTTCCTCTTTCTTTCAGAGCTTCCGCTAAACGATCTTCTTGAATTAAATTGTAATCAATTGGTGTTGTAGACACATTTATTTTCTCTTGTGCTGGCGTTTCTGCGTATGCTAATGGAGCACTCATTACAGATGTGCATCCGATAATTGCCGCAATTGCTAATGACGATAACACTTTAAATGGCGCTTTTCTTCTCATTCTATTTCTCTCCTTTTATAAAACTTAAAATTCAGATAAATAAGTGCATTTAAATCAAGTGCTCTACTTTCTTCCCTCCCTATATAAAAAGGCACAATCCTATAAACGTTAAGCTTTCTGTTATAGAATCATGCCCTCCAGTTTTCTGGTGAGAACTTCTACCGTTTTATGTCGAAATATGAAACATAAAAAGTGATTTGATATATATTAAATAGCTTATATAACAAATTTAAAAGACAATATGCAAAATTGCATGAAAATTCTTTTAAATAAAAAAGAATCCTAGTCAATTAAACTAGGATTCTTGATTTTCTATTATTTCTCTTGTGTTTTTTCCCAATCAGCTAAGAATTTCTCAATTCCTTGATCTGTTAATGGGTGCTTCACTAATGAAGCAATTACGTTTGCTGGGATTGTTGCAATATGTGCACCGTTTAATGCTGCGTCAGTTACGTGAACACTGTGACGTACAGATGCTGCGATAATTTCTGTTTCGATACCGTGAATTGCAAAGATTTCTGCGATTTGGCGAATTAAGTCCATACCGTTATGACCGATATCATCTAAGCGACCTAAGAATGGTGAAACGTATGTTGCACCAGCACGAGCTGCAAGTAATGCTTGAACTGCTGAGAACACTAATGTAACGTTTGTACGAATTCCTAAGTCAGAGAACGCTTTTACTGCTTTTAAACCTTCTGTTGTCATTGGAACTTTTACAACAACGTTTGGAGCAATTTTCGCTAACTCTTTTCCTTCTTCGATCATTTTATCTGCTTCTAAACTAATTACTTCTGCACTTACAGGTCCTTCTACGACGTTGCAAATTTCACGAATGCGCTCGTGGAAATCTACACCTTCTTTTGCTACAAGTGATGGATTTGTCGTTACTCCAGCTAATACGCCTAATGCATTTGCCTCTTTAATTTCGTTAATGTTTGCTGTATCAATAAAGAATTTCATTTGTTATTCTTCCTTCCTAATTTTCATTTTATATTTATTTATTTTTCTTAATAAGCTCTAATTCAATCGGAATAGATTTGTCCACTTTTTTACCTTGTGTGATCTCTTTTGCTGTTTGCATCGCCTTCTCTCCGATTAATTCCGGTTTTTGAGCGACTGTTGCAGCCATACGCCCATCTTTAACCGCTTTTACAGCATCTTCTGTTGCATCAAATCCAACAACGACTACATCTGTTTTGCCAGCAGACTTCAATGCTTCAAGTGCACCTAATGCCATCTCGTCGTTATGCGCAAACACGGCTTTAATATCACCATTTGCTTGCAAAATGTTTTCCATAACAGATAATCCTTTTGCTCTATCAAAATCAGCCGCTTGTTTAGCAACTACTTTTAAAGACTTATCGGCTACGTTATGGAATCCTTTCCCACGTTCACGAGCAGCAGAGGATCCAGGGATTCCTTCTAACTCAGCAACGTTTGCTCCTTCGCCGACTAATTCACGAATGTAATCACTAGCCATTTGACCACCTTCGATGTTATTAGATGCAATGTGGGAAACAACCTTACCTGAATTTGCAACGCGGTCTACTGTAATAACAGGAACGTTCGCTGCATTTGCCGCACTTACCGCTGAAGCAACAGCATCTGAATCGGTTGGATTAATAACAACTACATCGACACCTTTTTGAATTAAATCTTCAACATCGTTCGTTTGCTTTGCTGCATCATTTTGCGCATCAACAGCGATCAATTCAATGCCGCTATCTTTCGCTTTCTTTTCTGCACCCTTTTTCAAAGTTACAAAAAATGGATTGTTTAAAGTTGAAACAGAGAATCCAACTTTAATAGTTTTATTTCGACCTTTATCGCTAGAATCCTTTGCCCATTCTGGGGGTTCCATTGAACAACCAGCAGTAATGACCATAATACATGCAACGAGTATAAGTAACCATTTCTTCATGAACTGTCCCTCCATTACGCTTCTTTTCGGCGATCAATTAATACAGCTAGTAAGATTACAAGTCCTTTTACAACTTGTTGGAAGAAAGAAGATACACCTAATAAATTTAAACCGTTATTTAGTACACCGATAATAAGCACACCGATGAATGTACCAACGATCCATCCTCTTCCCCCAGAAAGACTTGTTCCACCTAATACAACTGCTGCAATTGCATCTAATTCGTAAGAAGTACCTGCAGTCGGCTGTGCAGAATCTAATCGTGATGTTAAGACAATACCTGCAAGCGCTGCCAAAATTCCGGAAAGACCGTAAATCATTACTTTAATTCTCGTAACATTAATACCTGATAGTGCTGCTGCTTCTTCATTTCCACCAATTGCAAATGTACGGCGACCAAATGTCGTTTTCTTCAAAATGAAGTACAGTACTGCAAAAGCGATCATCATTGTAACAGCTGGTACCGGAATACCGAGAAAATAACCGCGACCAAACATTTGGAACATTAAATGATCACCAAGTCCAGTGATCGGACGTCCGTCCATATAAACAAGCGTCAACCCGCGAAAAATAGTCATTGTTGCTAAAGTCGCAATAAATGGAGCTACTTTTCCCTTCGCTATGATGATACCGTTTACAATTCCCATTACAAGACCAGCTAATAATCCAACTGCCATCGCAAGGAACGGGTCCATGCCACTTGCCATCATTCCAGCAACAAGTGCACTTGATAATGCTAAAATAGAACCTACCGATAAGTCAATACCCCCTGTTAAAATTACAAAGGTCATTCCGAATGCAATAAGCGCATTAATCGATACTTGACGCAGTATATTAAATAAATTTGGAATTTCAATAAACGCTGGATTTAAAGCCGTAATTACTACAATAATTAGCGCTAGTCCAATTAAAGACCCAAGTTGTTGTAATACATTCCCCTTCTTAGCCATCCTTACTCTCCCCCTGTAGCTAGTGCCATAATAGACTCTTGTGATGCCTCATCTTTCTCTAAAATGCCGCCGACTTTTCCTTCATGAATGACAAGAACGCGATCACTCATCCCTAAAACTTCTGGAAGCTCAGATGATACCATAATAACGGCATCTCCTTGCTCGGTAAGCTTATTCATAATAGAATAAATTTCTTTTTTCGCTCCAACATCAACACCCCTTGTTGGCTCATCTAAAATGAGTAACTGCGGGTGGATACCTAGCCATTTCGCAATAACAACTTTTTGCTGATTTCCACCAGAAAGAGATTTCACCGCTTGTTCTCCACTAGATGCTTTCACATTAAGAAGTTTCATCATGTCCGCCGTAAACTGTTGTTCTAGCTCGTTGCTTAGAACACTTCCCTTTGAAAGACTTTCTAAATTCGGTAAAGCTACATTTTCTCGAATTGAAAAATCTAACACTAATCCTTCAGACTTTCTATCTTCTGTAATGAAAGCAATTCTTTGTCTAATTGCATCTATTGGACTATCAATCTTTACTTCTTGTCCATTTATAAAAATTTGTCCAGAGTCTAAAGGTTCATAACCAAATATCGCTTTCATAATATCAGTGCGACCAGCCCCCATCAAACCAGCTACACCAAGGATTTCACCTTTCCTCACTTGAAACGAAACATTTTCAAATTTCCCTTTCTTCGTTCCGTTACGCATTTCAAAAATGATATCACCAATTTGACTATTTCGTTCTGGATAACGTTCACCAATGCTGCGCCCCACCATCATGCTCACTACTTCATCGAATGATGTTTCCGGAATGGATCTCTTGCCGACGTATTCCCCATCACGTAAAATTGTAATGGTATCACATATTGAAAAAATTTCTTCCATTCGATGTGAGATATAAACGAACGAAACACCTTCTTTACGTAATTTATTAATAACAGTAAACAACGTTTCAATTTCACGATCTGTTAATGCAGCTGTAGGCTCATCCATAATAATAACGCTCGCGTTTGTCATTAGTGCTTTCGCAATTTCGATAATTTGTTGTTGTCCAACCGATAACTCTCCTGCCAACATAGCGCCTTTTACATGTAACCCTAGTTCCGCTAGTTGCTGCTGCGCAATCGCATTCATTTGACGCGTACGTAAAATACCTGTTTTCCCATACATTAACTCTTTACCGAGAAACATATTTTCAGCTACTGTTAAATTCGATAATATGTTCAATTCTTGATGTATAAATGCAATACCGTACTCTTCAGCTTCTTTCGCATTTTTAAAAGTTCGTTCTTGTCCATCAATCGTGATTGTTCCACCATCTTTTTTGTATACACCTGTTAAAATCTTCATGAGCGTTGATTTACCCGCTCCATTTTCCCCCATCAATGCATGGACTTCCCCTGTTTCAATCATAAATTGTGTATTCTTCAAAACAGGATTGCCATTGAACGCCTTTGAAATATTTTTCATTTCAATACGCATTCTCATCACTTCCCTTTATTAAAAAATCACGCCTGCATGTAAAATTACATTGGCATAAGGAGTAGCCTCTCCTGTACGAATAATGGCTTTCGCTTTCTTCGTATGCTCTTTAAATCTTTCATGAGATACATATTCAAACGCTGGCTCTATTAATTTCAGCTCAATTTCTTTATTTACTTCCGCATTATTGTTAATAACCTCTTCTGCTAACGTCACTTTTTCAATTGCCATATCATCAGCTACCACTTGCAATACATCTAAAAAGCTAGGTTTTCCAATTTCAACAGCTAAATCAATTCTTTTTACTCCGTCAGGAATTGGTAAACCGCAATCAGCAATTACAATCGTATCCGTATGCCCAAGTGAAGCAAGGATTGATGCAATCTCACTGTTTAATACGCCGTGCTTTTTCATCCGACAATCACCTGCACTTCACGTACTTTATCTCTCGTTGGCATACCGCCTTGCGCCCCAAGTTTCGTTACAGAAAGACCACCAGCAATATTCGCAAAACGAATTGCTTTTTGAAGTGTTTCTCCTTCAGAAAGCGCAACTGCTAATGCACCATTAAATGTATCACCAGCTCCAGTCGTATCTACTACATCAACAGCAATGCTAGGAACATGTACAATCTCCGTACCATTATGGAAACGTACACCGTTAGAACCTTCTGTCATCAATAGTTTGTTTGGATATTTAGCCAGTAACTCTTCAATTGGTGATGTGAAATCATTTAATACGATGCGACACTCATGTTCATTTGGCGTAATATAAGTTGCCTTTTCTAAAATATCTTCTGATAACACTTGTGCTGGCGCTGGATTTAACATAACCGGGATTTTGTTTTCCTCACAAATAGCCAATACATATTTTACTGTTTCAAGAGGAATCTCTAGTTGAAGAACAACCATATCTGCTTTTGTAAGAAGATCTTTTGAACGATTTACAACCGACTCATTTACAAGAGCATTCGCTCCTTGCACGACAACAATACTGTTATCCTCTTCTGCTAAAACGATATGAGCAATTCCTGTCACCGCATCTGTAACCGGTACCACATAGTCGATAAAAACGCGCTCGTTCTCTAAATTTTTTCTAACTACCGTTCCATAATTATCGTTTCCTACCGCACCAATCATCGCTACATTTGCGCCTAATCTAGCCGCAGCAACCGCTTGGTTAGCTCCTTTCCCTCCTGGAATTGTATGAAATGCTTCACCAATTACTGTTTCCCCTGCTTTCGGACGTTTTTTTGAAACGGCCACTAAGTCCATTGAAATACTACCTACTACTGCAATATTTGGCATCTATTTCATCTCCTTACTTCGTTGTATTTCGTTCTATAATTTCAATCGGTAAACGATAATGTTTCTCTTCTAATACGTTTCCTTCCATCTGCTCTAACAGCAGTTCTGTTGCAATTTTCCCCATTTCATAAATTGGCTGTGCAACAGTTGTAATAGATGGATACGTCATCTCTGTTAAAGAAATTCCATCGAATCCGATAATTTGTAAATCATCCGGAATAGAAATTCCCTTTTGAAGTGCAGCCTTTACAATACCTATTGCAATTAAATCATTCCCAGCAACAATTCCATCTATATGTGGGTACTCTTCTAATAATTCCACCGCTACACGCTCACTATTAGCTGGATCAAATGTACTCTCTGCAATCATATAAGAAAGATTATTTTGTGTAATAACGTCTACAAAGCCTTCAAAACGTTCATTCGCTGTGCTTACGTCACGCGGTCCACGAATATGCGCAATATGTTTACAGCCTTTATCTATTAATAGCTTTGTCGCTGCCTGACTTCCTGCATAGTTATCGGCGTATACAGTAGGAATACGCTCATTAAATATACGATCAATCGCAACAACTGGAACAGATAAATTCATGTAATTAACACTATTTTGTGGATTTGTTGCTACAATAAATCCGTCCACATTATTTTGTCTAAGTACATCAATATATTGCTTTTCTTTCTCTAAATTTTCATCAGAGTTACAAAGTACAACTGTATATCCTTGCTTATGCGCTACATCTTCTACGGCACGTGCAACTTCTGGAAAGAATGGATTCACGATATTTGGAACAACTAAACCAATTAAACGAGATTTCTTATTATATAGTGAACGTGCTACTGTACTAGGTTTATAATCTAGCATCTCAATCGCTCGTTCTACTTTCTTTAATGTATCTTCATGAACATATCCATTTTTATTTAAAACTCTGGAAACGGTCGCAACAGATACTCCCGCTAATTTTGCAACGTCTTTAATCGTACTCATTCTCTTCCCTCTCCATTCCATGTAACCGTTTACATAAAATAATATAACGTATTTCTAGAAATACGTCAATCATTTCTCACGAAAAAGCTTTTAAGGTTATACTCAAAAAAGCACCGCCATAAGGCGATGCTTTTTCATTACGAATATGATACAGTTTGTTCTTTTTCCTCTGTAGCTGGCTCTTTAGCATCCTTTTTACGATCTGACAGTTTAATCTTCTGTAAGAAAATCGTAAAGATAGCGCCTACTACGATAAATACTAATCCTGTTAAGAATACAGTATGAAGTGAGTCTACTAAAGAGTTTTTCAAAATCGGTACAATGCTATTAGCGAATGCTTCTGGCATTTGTTTTAATGCCTCTGGACTAAATAACATTGAATATAAACCTTGTGGATCTGTATGAATCATATCTTTAAATTTCGTTACCATTTGTCCCGCTTCTTTCGGGAATGTATCTAATACAGGTACTAAATTCTTTGTTAATGTTGTACCTGAAGTGTTATTCATGATTGATCCTAAAATTGTAATACCAAATGTTCCGCCGATTTGACGGAAGAACTGACTTGATGATGTTACGACACCAAGATCTTTTTTCGGGAAGCTTTCTTGTAACGCTAATGTTAATGTCGGCATTACAAGACCCATTCCTAAACCGATAACCATCATATAAGAAGTAGCAGTCAATTTAGTTGTGTGCATATCCATCGTTGTTAATAACCAGAATCCTCCAGCCATTATAAGCATTCCTGTAATAATTTGTGGTTTTACACCAACTTTTAATACAAGTTGCCCGCCAATAATACTCATCACAATCATTGTAATCATCATTGGCGTCATAATTGTTCCTGATTCAGCAGCACTTACTCCTACAATTCCTTGCATGAAGAATGGTACGAACATAATCGCACCGAACATTCCAATACTCATAAAGAATCCAATCGCATTTAGTAATGTAAATGTACGATTTTTAAAGAAATGCATCGGTAAAATTGGTTCTTCCGCTTTCGTTTCAACGATAACAAAGCTAACGATACCAATTAAAGCTAATGCAAATAACCCGATAATTTGCCAAGAATCCCATGCGTAATCTTTTCCACCAAACGTTAATGCAAGTAATAAACTGACAACACCGAGAATCATCGTAAAGATTCCAGCGATATCAATTTTAATTGGTCCTGTTTGTTTATGTGATTTTAATCCCATTGCAATAAAGATTGTTGCTAAAATACCAACTGGCAAGTTAATGTAGAATACCCATCTCCAGTTCACTGCATCTACAATCCAACCACCCACTTGTGGTCCAATTACAGAAGCAAGACCGTATAACGCACCAAAAATACCTTGCCATTTCGCACGTTCTTTTCCCGTGAACATATCTCCGATAATAATCATAGCCATTGGCATCATAATACCACCACCAAGACCTTGAATACCACGGAAAATAATTAATTCTGTCATACCATTTGCCATACCACATAATGCTGAGCCAACCATAAAGATAACTAGCCCTGTTATATATACATTACGACGACCAAGTAAATCCGCTAATTTACCTGCAATCGGTACAACTGTTGTTGATGTTAACATATAAGCTGTTGTTAACCACGTCATTAAGCTTAATCCGCCTAGTTCACCGACGATACGTGGCATTGCTGTACCAACGATTGTTCCATCTAAGGCAGCAAATAGCATCGCAATTACTAAACCGACTAACAACAACTTTCTATTTATATTGTCTTGTTGCTCCATGTAATCTCCTCAATTCCTCTTAGTTTTTCTCTTTTTCCTCTTGTGTCCCGCAAATAATAGTTTCTAACTTCTCAAAAAGGCGTAACAAATCTTCTCTTTCTTGCAACTCTAAATGTGAGAAATATTTTGCAATGTGCTCATTACGAGCAGTCATCGCCTCTTCTACCCTAGCTTTACCCTTTTTTGTTAACTCAATGACGACAACACGACGGTCATCTTTATCGTGATAACGCTCGACAAGCCCTTGGTCAATTAAGCGATCGATCATCACTGTAATTGCACTAGGCTTTACATACATTTTTTTTGCTAATTTTGTCGCCCTTGAAGCTCCATAATGATCTAAAATCTTTAAAATATAAAACTGCGGTGGTGTAAGTCCTGTTGCTTGCATTTGTTCTAATAACTCTGTCTGCATTTTCTTTCCAATCGAAAAGGCAAGAGCTTGAATTTTATCGATATGCGTCATATCATTTGGCATGTTATCCACCTCTTATTTAAGCACTAAAATATTTAATGTATTTAAATATTAATACCGCGAACAAAATCCGTCAACACTTTTTATTTATAAAAACGTTTACATTTTTGTCACAAAGTTGTATAATTTTCGTCGAAGTTAATATTGACAGTCACGGAGAATCGGAGTACACGGCTATGAATCATAAAAAAGGAAACTTTTTTATATTTCATGGCCTTTTTATATTCTCTCTGACTTACAACACTTCGAATTAAATTGGGGAGGATTTTCATTTTATGTTTTTTACACAATTCTTTAAACCTGCGCCCCACGCGGAACGCTTACCAGCTGATCGCGTTGATAGTGAATACCGTAAATTACGTTTACAAGTATTTTTAGGTATCTTCATCGGCTATGCAGGTTATTACTTTGTTCGAAAAAACTTTTCACTAGCAATGCCATACTTAATTGAACAAGGCTTTAGTAAAGGGGAGCTTGGGGTTATCCTTTCAGCAGTTTCTATCGCTTACGGATTAAGTAAATTTCTTATGGGTATCGTATCCGATCGTTGTAATCCTCGCTACTTTTTAGCAGCTGGGCTATTTTTATCAGGTATCATTAATATTATTTTCGGCTCATTTTCTTTCATTACAACGAGCATTATACTTATGTTTGTACTTCAGTTTTTAAATGGATGGGTACAAGGTATGGGATGGCCTCCTTGTGGTCGTACAATGGTTCACTGGTTCTCTATTAGTGAACGTGGTACAAAAATGTCTATTTGGAACGTCGCTCATAATGTCGGTGGCGCACTTATGCCTTCCCTTGTAACATTAGGGTTATATTTCTTTGCAAATGACTGGAAAAGTATTTTTTACTTCCCAGGTATTCTTTCAATTTTAGTTGGTATTTATGTATTAATTGCGATGAGAGATACACCTCAATCTTGCGGATTACCTTCTATTGAAGAACATACTGGAGAATATCCACCAGATGAAAAAGTACAAGATCGCGAACGCGAACTTTCAGTAAAGGAAATTTTATTTACATACGTACTAAACAATAAATTTTTATGGTACATCGCTATTGCGAACGTTTTCGTATATTTCGTACGTTACGGTGTTGTAGACTGGGCTCCTACTTATTTAGTAGAAGAAAAAAGCTTTACTCATAGTAGCTCACGTACAGCTTATGCTCTATATGAATGGGCTGGTATTCCAGGTACACTTCTTTGCGGCTGGATGAGTGATAAACTATTTAAAGGACGCCGTGCACCTGCCGGTATTTTATTTATGGTTGGTGTATTTATCGCCGTTCTTGTTTACTGGCTAAACCCTCCTGGTAACCCAATGGTTGATAGTATCGCACTTGTCGCAATTGGATTTTTAATTTACGGACCGGTTATGTTAATTGGTCTACACGCTCTTGACTTAGCACCAAAGAAAGCTGCTGGAACTGCAGCGGGCTTAACTGGCTTCTTCGGTTACTTAGGCGGAGCAGCTTTCGCTAGTGCTGCTATGGGCTTTATCGTCGATGCATTTGGATGGGATGGCGGATTCATCTTGTTACTTGCATCTTGTGTACTTGCAATGTTCTTCCTTGCTCTTACTTTAAAGACAGGATCTCCAAAACAAAAGCAAGCTTAAGCACTAATATTATTCTTACCAAAAAAAGAGAGACTGTTCTTTACAGAACATCTCTCTTTTTTCTACATATAATACTTTTTTCTTACAAAAGATTTATTTCCCTCTCTTATACATGTTAGCGTTTTCAAAATACTCCAACTACTTATATACATGCATCCAATCTCTATATAAAAAGATTTTTGAATATTTTCTCAACTTTTTCTTGTCAAACATTGTCAATTTATATTAAAATAACAACAACATACAAAATATTTAGTCTTTTCAGAAAGATGGAGGGATAGCCATGAAGAATCCACTTCTTCGCATTGAAAACTTACAGACTTCCTTTCGCATACAAGATCAATATCATGCCGCAGTTGATGATGTTTCGTTAACAGTCCATGAAAATGAAATTGTCGCGATAGTCGGTGAATCAGGTTGCGGAAAAAGTGCACTTGCCCTTTCCATTATGCGACTGCATAATGAAGCAAATACAAAATTACAAGGGCAGCTTAACTATAGAGATAAGGATTTACTAACGATGTCAGCCGCAGAAATGAATAAAGTACGCGGATCAAACATCGGCATGATTTTCCAAGAACCTCTTACAGCACTCGATCCTCTTATGACAGTTGGAAAACAAATCGAAGAAAATTTAGACTACCACACAAGCCTTTCAAAAGTTGAAAAGAAAGAACGTACCTTAGAACTACTTCATCAAGTTGGCATTCCAAAACCAGAACTTACATATAAACAATACCCACACGAATTATCTGGCGGAATGAGACAAAGAATTGTTATCGCAATTGCAATTGCTTGTAAGCCTGGACTCATTATTGCAGATGAGCCTACAACCGCTCTTGACGTAACCATCCAAGCACAAATTCTAGACTTACTAAAATCTATTCAAGAACAAACGAAAATGGGCATCATTTTAATTACACATGATTTAAGTGTTGTCGCAGAAACAGCTGATCGTATCGTCGTTATGTACGCTGGACAAGTTGTAGAAACGGGAAAAGTTGAAGAGATTTTTAACAACCCTCTTCACCCATATACTCGTTCTCTATTAAACTCCATTCCATCTGCGTATGCTGAAAAAGAAAAATTGCATGTAATTCAAGGGGTGGTTCCTTCGTTAGCGAAGATGCCTCGCACAGGTTGCCGCTTCCAAGCTCGAATTCCATGGATTAGACCTGATCAACACGAGGAAAATCCAATTTTACATGAAGTAAAACCAGACCATTGGGTACGTTGTACTTGCTACAAACATTTTAACTTCCAACATAAGAAAGGAGATGACGTAACTCATGGCACTGCTTAAAGTAGAAGATTTAAAAGTACACTTTCCAATTAAAGGTGGTTTCTTCGGGCGCACATTAGATTACGTACGCGCTGTAGATGGTGTAAGTTTTGAATTACAACCGGGTGAAACATACGGGATCGTTGGTGAATCAGGAAGTGGTAAATCAACAACGGGTAAAGCAATTATGCATTTAACGAAAGCAACAGAGGGTAGCATTCATTTTAATAATAGAGATTTAACAAAGTTAAGTCGCTCTGAGTTACGTGAACAACGAAAAGATATTCAAATGATTTTCCAAGACCCATATTCATCATTAAATCCGAAGAAACGTGTTCTCGACATTATTGCTGAGCCTCTTCGGAATTTTGAGAAGCTCTCACCTGATGAAGAACGTAGAGCAGTTCAAGAATATCTTAGTATAGTTGGATTAAACCCAGAATCTGTTTATAAATATCCACATGAGTTTTCTGGTGGACAAAGACAGCGAATTGGTATTGCACGTGCACTTACATTAAAACCAAAGCTTATTATCGCTGACGAACCAGTATCTGCACTAGATGTTTCTGTACAAGCGCAAGTATTAAACTTCTTACAAGATTTACAAGCTGAACTAGGACTAACTTACTTATTCATTAGTCATGATTTAGGTGTAATTCGCCATATGTGTGACCGTATTGGTGTTATGTATCGCGGACGCATCGTTGAAGAAGCAACAAGTGCAGAAATTTATAATAACCCACAACATATTTATACGAAGCGCTTAATATCAGCTATTCCTGATATTCGTCCTGAAAACCGCGAACAGCAACGGAAATTACGTCGTGAGGTAAGTGCTGAGTATGAAAACTCATATGAAAATTATTTCAACGAAAATGGCCGTGCTTACGATTTAAAACCAATCTCGCCAACGCATCGGGTGGCATTACCATAAGGGAGTGATAAATCATGTGGAAGTTTATATTACGCCGAATCTTAATTATGATTCCGCAATTATTCATATTAAGCGTACTCGTCTTTCTACTAGCTAAAGCAATGCCAGGTGATGCATTAACTGGAGCAGAGATGGCAAATCCGAAAGCAGATCCAAAAGTCCTTGAAGAACAACGTGAAAAGCTAGGATTGAACGATCCTGTAACAACGCAATATGTACGGTGGATTAAAAACGCTGTACAAGGTGACTTCGGTGTTTCCTATGCTCATAAAATGCAAGTAACAGATTTGATTGGTGAACGTCTCGGAAATACAATTTCATTAGCAATTGTTATTCTTATTCTCACTTATATTATTGCCATTCCACTTGGAGTAATAAGTGGCCGTTGGAACGATACTTGGGGCGATCGCCTCATTACACTCTATAACTATTTAGGGTTTGCTACACCGCTCTTTATTTTCGGATTAATTATGCTCTTCCTTTTCGGATTCCAGTTTCCAATTTTTCCAACCGGGGGTAGCGTAGATCCACAAATTGATAC